>NZ_DSDD01000120.1:0-2839 GCF_011048875.1 Rhodovulum sp. | reverse complement strand
TCGCGATAGACGATGTCCTGACGTTCACTGACCCGCAGCACGCCCGCCTGCACGATGTCATGGCGCAGCGTGACAAAGGCCAGCGGGCCGGTCCGCCCCTGCTTGCGGGTGATGCCCTCGATGGTGGTGGTCTGCTCGGCCGGGATGCCGGCACGCAGCGGGCCGAAGAAGGCAAGTTCCCCCCCCGCCCACATCCGCCGTGGCAGGCCGAGATCGGGCAGGAAGGCACCGACCCGGGGATGCCCGTCGCGGCCCAGTTCGGCGGGCGGGCGAGGATCCCAGAAATAGACCTGATGGAAGAAGGGCGGCAGGATGGCCAGATGACCCGGCGGCGGGCCGTCCAGCCCCAGCATGGCATGCAGCGCCGCGGCCCGGACCGGGTCCATCGCGTCGCGGAGGATTTGCGTTCTGCCCAGCGCCTCGGTCATGCGCCGGACGCTAGCCGCAGGCCGCGAGGCGCGCAAGCGGGGTGGTTAGCGTCCGATTTCGGCCTTGAGCGCGGCCATCAACTCGCTCAGCAGCTTCAGCCCGACCTCGTTGGTCAGCCGACCTCCGGCGTCGAATTGCTGGGCGGCATTGCCCACCATCACCTCGGGCCCCTGCAACAGCCGCGGGCGAAAGGCGACAAGGCAATGGCGCAGCGCGAATTGCGCGCGCGGCCCGCCCGCGATCCCGGCGGCGGCCGAGACGATCGCGACGGGTTTGTCCGCCCAGGCGTTCCCCTTGGTCCGGCTGACCCAGTCGAGCGCGTTCTTCAGCACGCCCGAGATCGACTTGTTGTATTCCGGCCCCGAGATCACCACCGCATCGGCCGCCGCGATCTGGTCGGCAAGGCGCTGGACGGGGGCCGGGATGCCCTCGGCCGCTTCCAGATCGCCATCGTAAAGCGGAAGGCGCAGGTCGGCCATTTCGAACCCGGCGGGGTCGAAAAGCCGCGCCGCCTCGCGGACCAGCAGGGTGTTGAACGAGCCCGCCCTGAGCGAGCCGGAAATCCCCGGAAGACTGTGTTCGGCCATGTCGCTGTCTCTGTCTGGTTCAGCTCGAACCTGGGCCGCAAGCACCGGGCTGCAAGCGGGTTGTGCCCTGTGACCGCTTGGCGCAGGGTGCGGCCCAGGCAGGACGGAGGGCAAGCGGATGGAACGGCATGGCGGGCGCATCCTGGCCGATCAACTGGCGCTTCAGGGGATCAGGCGGGTCTTCTCGGTGCCGGGTGAAAGCTTTCTGGCGGCGCTTGACGGGCTTTACGATGTCGGCATCCCGAACATCACCTGCCGCCACGAGGGCGGCGCGGCGATGATGGCCGAGGCGTACGGCAAGATGACCGGCCAGCCGGGCGTGCTGTTCGTCACGCGCGGGCCGGGGGCGACGAATGCGGCCAGCGGGCTGCATGTCGCGCGGCAGGATTCGACGCCGATGGTCGTTTTCGTCGGCCAGATCGCGCGCGCCCACCGTGATCGCGAGGCGTTTCAGGAACTGGATTATCGCCGCTTCTTCGGCCCGCTGGTGAAATGGGTGGCCGAGGTGGACCAGACCGAACGCCTGCCGGAATACATCGCGCGCGCCTTCCACATCGCAGTCTCGGGGCGGCCCGGACCGGTGGTGCTGGCCCTGCCCGAGGACATGCCGAGCGCGCGGGCGGACGTGCCGGACCTGCCGCCCTCTGCCCGCCTGCCGCCCGAACCCGGCGCCGCGCAGGTCGCCGCGGTGGCCGAAGCGCTGGCGCAGGCAGAACGTCCGCTGGTCGTCGTCGGCGGGCCGCATTGGTCGGCACAGGCGGCGGCGGATCTGGCGCGGTTTGCCGGGGCGTTCGACCTTCCGGTGGCGGTCAGCTTTCGCAGGCAGGGGCATCTGGACAACCGCCATCCCTGCTATGTGGGTGATCTGGGCGTGGGGATGAACCCCCGGTTGGGGGCGCGGCTGGCCACGGCCGATCTGGTGCTGGCGCTGGGCACGCGGCTGGGTGACACGGCGACCAATGGCTACACGCTGCTCGATCCCATAAGGCCGGGGCCGCGGATCGTGCATGTTCATGCCGATGCGGACGAGTTGGGCCGGGTCTGGCGGCCCGATCCCGGCATCGCACTGCCCGCCCCCGCGATGGTCGCGGCGCTGGCGCGGCTGAACGGCCAGCCCGGCCCCTGGGCAGCATGGCGGGCCGTGGCGCGGGCCGAGTACGAGGCGTGGACGACACCCCGGCAGACCCCCGGCGCGGTCAGGATGGAACAGGTGATCGCCTGGCTCTCGGCCCATCTGCCCGAGGATGCGATCGTCACGAATGGCGCGGGCAATTATGCCGCCTTTCTGCACCGCTATTTCGCCTTCAAGGCGCATGGCACCCAGCTTGCGCCCACCTCGGGCTCGATGGGCTATGGCTTTCCCGCCGCGATCTCGGCCGCGCTGGAACATCCCGGCCGGGCGGTGATCTGTCTGGCCGGGGATGGCTGTTTCCAGATGACCCTGAACGAGATGTCGACCGCCATTCAGCACGGGGCGAAGGTGGTGGTGATCGTGGCGAACAATGGCCGCTACGGCACGATCCGCATGCACCAGGAACGCCGCTTCCCGGGCCGGGTCAGCGGCACCGATCTGGCCAATCCCGACTACCCGGCTCTGGCACGGGCCTATGGGGACGACGGGGTGGCGGTGACGGATCAGGCCGCGTTTCCGGCCGCGATGGCGCGCGCGCTGGCCGCGACCGTGCCCTTCGTGGTCGAGCTGCAGCTTGACCCCGAGGCGCTGGCCACCAGCCAAACCCTGTCCGAGGCGCGGGCGATGGGCGAGGCCGGCGCCGGTTAGGGCTGCGCGCCGCTACTCGGCCGGGGCCAGGTCCAGCGCCATG
>NZ_DSDD01000073.1:0-2848 GCF_011048875.1 Rhodovulum sp. | reverse complement strand
GTGAGGCGGTGACTTACAGAGGGCCGCGGGTGGTGTCAACGGCGATTCGCGGCGAACCTCAGCATGACTTGCGAGGTCGGGTCCGGCCCTGTATTCGGGGACAGGACATATACCGCGAGGGAGGCTGGGCATGGCAGGGCTTGTGACCGTTTTCGGAGGCTCGGGCTTTGTCGGACGCTACATCACGCGGCGCCTTGCGGCCGAGGGCTGGCGCGTGCGCGTGGCGGTGCGGCGTCCGAATGAGGCGCTGTTCGTACGCACCTATGGCGCGGTGGGCCAGGTCGAGCCGATGCTGTGCAACATCCGCGAGCCCGCCTCGGTCGCCTACGCCCTGCAGGGGGCGGACGCGGCGGTCAACTGCGTCGGCATACTGAACGAGATCGGCCGCAACACCTTCGGTCTGGTGCAGCATCACGGCGCGCGCCATGTCGCCGAGGAGGCCGCGAAGGCCGGGGTCGGACGGTTGGTGCATGTCTCGGCGATCGGGGCGGATCCGGACGGCAAGAGCGCCTATGCCCAGACCAAGGGACAGGGCGAACAGGCGGTTCTGGCGAATTTCCCCGAGGCGGTGATCCTGCGGCCTTCGGTAATCTTCGGGCCGGAGGACCAGTTCTTCAACCGCTTCGCCTCGATGGCGCGGTTCGCGCCGGTGCTGCCGGTGACGGGCGGCAATACCCTGTTCCAGCCGGTCTATGTCGACGATGTGGCGCAGGCCGCGGTGCTGGGGGTCACGGGCAAGGCGGCGCCGGGGATCTACGAGCTGGGCGGGCCGGAGGTGCGACGCTTTGCCGATCTCATGGAGGAGATGCTGGAGGTGATCGGCCGACCGAACCGGATCGTGCTGAACCTGCCGCTGTTCGCCTCTGCCGCGGTGGGAACGGCGTTCGACCTGCTGCAAAAGTTGTCGCTGGGGCTGTTCACCAACTCGATCCTGACCCGCGACCAGGTGACGAACCTCGCGCTGGACAATGTGGTGGCCGAGGGCATGCCGGGCTTTGCCGAGCTGGGCATCGCGCCGGTTTCGATGGAGTCGGTGCTGCCCGAATACCTGTGGCGCTACCGGCCCGCGGGGCAGTTCTTTGGCATCCGCGAGTCGGCCAAGGGGATGAGGCTCTAACTGTAGGTGATGCCCAGCAGGATGATCCCCAGCACCACCCGGTAGATCACATAGGGCGTGAAGCTGATCGAGCGGGCCAGCCGCATCATCACCGCAAGCGCGGCCAGCGCCGAGACGAAGGCGAAAGCGGCGACGATGGCGCCGTCGCGGGCGATGGCAAGATCGGCGTTCAGGATCACCTCTCCGCCCAGCAGCACGCCAGAGGCTGCGATCGTCGGGATCGACATAAGCATCGCCAGTCGCGCCGCGTCGGGCCGGTCATAGCCCAGCGCCCGCGCCCCGGTGATCGTGATGCCCGAACGCGAGGTGCCCGGCAGCAGCGCGACGACCTGCCAGAACCCCATGACGAGGGCGTGTTTCAGCGTCCATTGCGGCGCCTTGCGGGTGCGCGGCGCGCGGGTGTCGATCCACCACAGCAGGATGCCGAAGATCAGCATCGTGCAGCCGATCAGAGCCATGCTGCGCAGCATCTCCTCGACGCCCACCAGCTTGATCAGGAGGCCCGCGATCACGACCGGGATGGTCGCGACGATCAGGCAGAGCGCGAGAAAGGCGCCGGGCGTGTCGATCCGGCCGCGGATGACCCGTCCCAGTCCGCCCAGCGCCAGCGCCACATCCTTGTGGAAATAGAGGATCACCGCCCCCAGCGTGCCGACATGCACCGCCACGTCGATCACCTGGCCCTGGTCCGGCTGGCCGGTCAGGTAGGGCAGCAGGATCAGGTGGCCCGAAGACGAGATCGGGAGGAATTCGGTGATCCCCTGGATCACGGCAAGGAGGAGGAGGTTGAAGAGTTCCATGTCACCCGGCCCGCAGCGGAATCGGCGCCAGCATACGGGTTTGATTCGGAATGGAAAGCGCCCCCAAAGGTCATATTTACTGACCGTTAATCGGCGCCATTGCGAAGCGGGGCGCGGGCGGGCGGAAACGGAGTCCGTCCGCAGGAAGCCAGCCATGTCGAAGCGTCCGATGCTTCAGTTCGTCAGCACCGCCAGGGAAATGCCCCTCAAGGGGGATGCAGACTCGCGTGCGCATGATTTCAACGAGATTTACGCCGAGAAGGCCGCCGAGCAGGCCAGCCGTGCAGCCAGTGCGGCGTGCCCTATTGCCAGACCCATTGCCCGCTGCACAACAACATCCCCGACTGGCTGCGCCTGACCGCCGAGGGGCGGTTGCAGGAAGCCTACGAGATGAGCCAGGCGACCAATACCTTCCCCGAGATCTGCGGCCGGTTCTGCCCGCAGGACCGCCTGTGCGAAGGCAATTGCGTGATCGAGCAGTCGGGCCATGGCACCGTGACCATCGGCGCGGTCGAGAAATACATCACCGATACCGCCTGGGATAACGGTTGGGTGCAGCCCATCGCGCCCCGCGAGGAGCGGCCCGAAAGCGTCGGCATCATCGGCGCGGGCCCCGGCGGGCTGGCGGCGGCGGATATGCTGCGCCGCGCCGGTGTGCAGGTCACGGTCCATGACCGCCATGACCGCGCGGGCGGGCTGCTGACCTATGGCATCCCGGGTTTCAAGCTGGAAAAGGACGTGGTCATGCGCCGCGTCGAACAACTGGAACAGGGCGGGGTCGAGTTCGTCCTGAACTGCAATATGGGCGTGGATATCAGCTTTGACGCGATCCGCGGCAAGCATGACGCGGTGCTGATCGCCACGGGCGTCTACAAGTCGCGCGCGATGCAGGCGCCGGGCGTGGGCGCGGCGGGCATCGTGCGGGCCATCG
>NZ_DSDD01000381.1:0-2852 GCF_011048875.1 Rhodovulum sp. | reverse complement strand
GCCCTGTTACACGAGGTCCAGCGCGCGAACGGCATCCGCTGTGCGGCGCTAAAGTGCCAGTTCCATGCGGAAATTCGTCAGCGCGACGCCGTGGCGGATGACGCTCTGGCGGCCGGTCTCGCGCCAGCCGTGGCGGGCGTAGAAGGGCCGGGCGATAAGGCTGGCCTCGGTGGTCAATAGCCCCAGCCCCGCCTTGCGCGCGGTCGCCACGATCGCGTCATGCAGCGCCGCGCCGATGCCCTGACCCATGCGGTCGGGCGCGACATAGGCGAATTCCAGGTGGCCGTCGGCATCCAGCGTCATGAATCCCACGATCTTTCGCCCTGCTTCGGCAAGAAGCGTGGTTCCGGCCAGCAGCCGTTCCTCCCAGCCCGGGGCGGGCTCGGGCGAGGGGGCCCAGGCGGCGCGTTCCTCGGGGCCATAGGCGGCAGCGCTGCCCTGGTGGACGGCGGCATAGAAGACCGCATGCGCGGCGGGGCCGTCGCCCGGCCGGGCGGGGCGCAGCCGCAGCCGGGGCGCGATCAGGTCACGGCCGCGCGGATATGATAGGCGGGGTCGTCCCACAGCCTGTTCTCCATCACCTCGGCCAGGATGTCGGCGGCGCGGCGCACCTCGTCCTCGCCGATATAGAGCGGGGCAAAGCCGAAGCGCATGATGTCGGGCGCACGGAAATCGCCGATCACGCCGCGCGCGATCAGGGCCTGCATGGCCGCGTATCCATCGGGGAATCGAAACGAAACCTGGCTGCCGCGCTGGCCGGGGTCGCGCGGGGTGACGAGATGCAGATCGGGGCAGCGCGGCTCGACCAGCGCGATGAACAACTCGGTGAGTTCGATCGAGCGGGCGCGCAGCTTGTCCATGTCGACGCCGTCCCAGATGTCGAGCGCGGCCTCCAGCGCTGCCATCTGCAAGACCGGCGGCGTGCCCACGCGCATCCGTTCGATGCCCGCGCCGGGGCGGTAGGCGGGTTCGAAGGCGAAGGGCGCGGCATGGCCCAGCCAGCCCGACAGTGCGGGGCGCGCGGCGTCCTGATGGCGGGGCGCGACATAGATGAAGGCGGGCGCGCCGGGGCCAGCATTGAGGTACTTGTAGGTGCAGCCCGCGGCGAAATCGGCCCCCGTGCCCGCCAGATCGACCGCAAAGGCCCCGGCAGAATGGGCCAGGTCCCAGAGCACCAGTGCGCCCGCGTCATGTGCTGCGCGGGTCAGCCGCGCCATGTCATGGCGTCGGCCCGTGCGGTAATCCACCTCGGTCAGCATCAGCACCGCGAGATCCGGCCCGATCCGGTCCTCGACCGCCTCGGGCGCGACGATGACCAGTTGATGGCCGCGGCCAAGCCCGGCGATCAGCCCTTCGGCCATGTAAAGATCGGTCGGAAAGTTACCGGAATCGCTGAGGATCACGCGCCTGTCGGGCTGCATCTCAAGCGCCGCGGCAAGCGCCTGGTAGACCTTGATCGACAGCGTGTCGCCCAGCACCACGCTGCCCGGTTCGGCCCCGATCAGTCGGCCCAACCGGTCGCCCAGCGCGCGCGGCTGCGCCATCCAGCCCGCCCGGTTCCAGCCGCCGATCAGCATTTCGCCCCACTCGTCGCGCAGCGTGCGCGCGACCCGGTCGGTGGCGGCCCGGGGCATTGGTCCCAGCGAATTGCCATCCAGATAGATCACACCTTCGGGCAGGTGGAACAGCGCGCGGGTTGCGGTGAAATCGGTCATCCGGCTCTCCTTGGTGTTCAGCCTTGCCCGCGGGCGGGCTGGTGCGCAAGGGGGCGATCTGTCCTTGATCGGGGCAGGGCGCCGCGGTTTAAGGGGGGTGCGGCGCGCGCGGCTGCCCTTTGGCGGGGCGGCCAGCCGCGATTTGTCTGCGCTGAGCCGGCGGGAAGATGCGATGAAACGGATCCTGCACTACGTCGAATTGCCGCCGGTATGGCTGGCCTTGTTCGCCGCGCTGGCCTGGCTTCAGGCGCGGCTGTTCCCGATGGATGTCACCGGGCGCGCGGGCGATCTGATCGGCACCGGGCTGGTCGCGGCGGGGCTGGCGGTGTCGGGCTGGGCGGCGCTGCATTTCGTGCTGGAGCGGACATCGCTGATCCCGCGCGAACGGCCCGACAAGCTTGTTACCACAGGGCTTTTCAGGGTCTCGCGCAACCCGATCTACCTTGCGGACACCGCGATCCTGCTGGGGCTGATCCTGATCTGGGATGCGCTGCCCAGCCTGATCCTTGTGCCGCTGTTCATGAAGGTGATCGAGGCGCGGTTCATCCGCCGGGAGGAGGCGCTGATCCGCGCGCATTACGGCCCGGCCTTCGACGCCTATTGCGAACGGGTGCGCCGCTGGTTGTGATGCGGCGTTGCGACCAAAGGATGCGTTCCGGAATCCTTGGCGATGCGCTTGTGAAACTTAATTGCGCGATGGTAAGAGACTGCGACTTGACGCGGGGCCTTCGGGTCCCGTCGCCTGAGAGAGGGGACAGACAACGTGAAGATCGGCGCACCCAAGGAGATATTCGAGGGCGAGGCCCGCGTGGCCATGACCCCGGACAGCGCGCTCCAGTTGCAAAAGCTGGGCTATAGCTGCCTGATCGAGACCGGCGCGGGCGAAAAGGCGGGCTTCTCCGATTCCGCCTATCAGGAGGCCGGGGTCGAGGTCGTTCATTCGGCCGCCGCGCTGTGGCAGGCGGTCGATATCGTGGTCAAGGTTCGCGAGCCGTCCGAGGCCGAGGCCGACAACCTGCGCAAGGGCCAGACGCTGATCAGCTTTTTCTGGCCGGCCCAGAACGAGGCGCTGTTGCAGCGCTGCAAGGACCGGGGCGCCAACGTCATCGCGATGGACATGGTGCCGCGCATTTCCCG
>NZ_DSDD01000341.1:0-2868 GCF_011048875.1 Rhodovulum sp. | reverse complement strand
GGGGAGGGGCGCATCCCGGTGGCCGAACTGGCCCGCCGGATCGGGCTGTCCAAGACGCCGACGCTGGCGCGGATGCGGCGGCTGGAGAAGGCGGGGATCATCACCGGCTACCGGGCGATGCTGAACCCGATCCGGCTGGGGCTGGCGCATGTCGCATTTGTCCAGGTGCGGCTGTCGGACACGCGCGAGGCGGCGCTGCGGGCGTTCAACGCCGCGGCGCGGGCGATCCCGGAAATCGAGGAATGCCACATGATCGCGGGCGGGTTCGACTATCTGCTGAAGGTGCGCACCGCCGACATGGCGCGCTATCACGAGGTTATGGCTGATCGGCTGTCGGGCCTGCCGCATGTGGCCAATACCTCGACCCATATGGCGATGGAGGCGGTGAAGGATGCGGGGCTTGCCCGGCCGGGCTGAGGATTGGCGCGGGGGCAAGCTGCGCGTGCTAGAGTTTTGCGCAGGACAACCACCGGGGAGAGAGCCATGCGATTCGTCCTGAGCCTGCTGACCTGTGTCGCGCTGCCTGCGGCGGCGCTGGCCGACGAGATCCGCCCCATCACCGGCAGCCTGGTCTATCGCGAACGGATCGCGCTGCCGCCTGAGGCCGAGATGCAGATCGAACTGCGCGACGGGGCGGGCGCGGTGGTGCTCAGCGAGGGCCAGCCGACCGGGGGCGCGCAGGTGCCGCTGCAATTCGCGGTCGAGGCGCCGGGGCTCGGGGCGTTCAGCCTGCGCGCGGCGCTGCGGCTGGAGGGCGAGATCCGCTGGCTGAGCGATACGGTCGCGATCGAGGCGGGCCAGGGGCCGGTGGAGGCGGGCGAGGTGCTGCTGAAGGGGTTCCGCCCGATGGGCTTTGCCACCACGCTGAGTTGCGGCGAGCTGGTGGCGGAGCTGGGCTTTGTCGGCGAGGGCGCGCGGCTGCGGATCGGGGGGCAATATGTCGATCTGGTGCAGGAAGTCACCGCGTCTGGCGTGAAATTCGTGGCCGAGGGTGATCCGGAAACCTGGATCTGGACCAGGGGCGATGCCGCCACGCTGCGCCTGCACGGGGCGGAGTTCCCCGAATGTAACGCGGCGCTGCCGGGGGCCAGCTATCGCGCCCGCGGCAACGAACCGGGCTGGACGCTGGAGATCGCAGGCGGGCAGATGCGCTATGCGGGCGATTATGGCGCGACCGAGATCGCCGCGCCGCTACCCGAGTCCGGGATCGTGGATGGCGCGCGGGTCTATGCGGCCGAGGGGGCGGATCTGGTGCTGTCCCTCGCACAGGCGCTGTGCCGCGACACGATGACCGGCATGCCCTATCCCGCGATGGCGGTGGTCGAGGCGGGGGGACAAAGCCTGTCGGGTTGCGGCGGCGATCCGCTGGACGTGCTGGCCGCCCATCCCTGGCGGATCGAGGATATCGGGGGCGGCGGCATCGTCGGCTCCTCGAATGTCGGCATTGTCTTTGGCCGTGACGGGCGCGTGTCGGGCAGCGGCGGTTGCAACCGCTTCATGGGCGGGGCGGAACTGACCGGCGAGGGGCTGCGGATCGGGCCGGTCGCGGTGACGATGATGGCCTGTCCCGAGGCGCTGATGGATCAGGAACGGCGCTTCTTCGAGGTGCTGGACCGGGTGGACCGCTTCGATGTGACGGAAGACGGCGCGCTGGTGCTGATCGGCGGGGACGCGGTGCTGGCGACTGCGCGCCGCTGAGGCTTTCGCTTGGCGCGGCGGGCAGCTATGGTCCATGCGAGCGATTTGCGGACGTGGCGAAATCGGTAGACGCAGCAGACTTTGATTGGAGTGCCCGCGGGGAAACGCGCGGTGCAGAACCGCTCAAATTCGGGGAACGCTAACGGGCCAAGGCCCCAGGCCAATCCCGAGCCAAGCCCCCACGGGGGAAGGTGTAGAGACTGGACGGGCGGCGCCTAAAGCCATTGCTGGCCACGGCGAAGGGACAGTCCAGACCACGAACGCCACCCGAAACGACGGGCGGCGGCGGCGAAAGTCGAAGTGGTACGAAAATCTGCTTCTCGCACGAGAGTACGGGTTCGAGTCCCGTCGTCCGCACCATCCCCCAAGGGGGGGGTCAGTTCCGCGCCGCCATCGCCGCGGCGAAGCGTTCGAACAGGTAGAAGCTGTCCTGCGGTCCCGGGCTGGCCTCGGGGTGATACTGCACGCTGAACACGGGCCGGTCGGCCATGCGGATCCCGCAATTCGAGCCGTCGAAGAGCGAGACATGGGTTTCGACCACGCCTTGGGGCAGGGTCTGGCTGTTCACGGTGAAGCCGTGGTTCATCGAGGTGATCTCGACCTTGCCGGTTTCCAGATCCTTGACGGGATGGTTCGCGCCGTGATGGCCGTGGTTCATCTTGATCGTCTTTGCCCCCAGGGCGAGGGCCAGCATCTGGTGGCCAAGGCAGATGCCGAAGAGCGGAATGTCGCGTTCCAGCACCTGGCGGATCATCGGCACGGCATAGTTGCCGGTCGCCGCCGGATCGCCCGGCCCGTTCGACAGGAACACGCCATCGGGGTTCAGCGCCAGAACGTCCTCGGCCGTCGCGGTGGCGGGCAGAACGGTCACGTCACAGCCCGCCGAGGCGAGGCAGCGCAGGATGTTGCGTTTCGCGCCGTAATCCAGCGCGACGACCCGATGCCCCGGCCCCTCGCGCCGCTGATGGCCCCGGGGCCAGGCCCAGCGCATCTCGTCCCAGCGATAGCTTTGCGCGCAGGTCACGTCGCGGGCCAGATCGAGGCCGACAAGGCCCGACCAGGCCCGTGCCCGGGCCACCATCTTCTCGATGTCGAAGCGGCCTTCGGGGTCATGGGCCAGCGCCACATGCGGCGCGCCCTGCTGGCGGATCGCGCGGGTCAGGCGGCGGG
>NZ_DSDD01000390.1:0-2874 GCF_011048875.1 Rhodovulum sp. | reverse complement strand
GCCGAAGGTCGCCGAGCAGACGCTGCCCTCGACCTGGGAGATGCCGTCCTTCGCAAAGGACGAGCGCCCCGACCACCCGACGCCCAAACCGCTCGACGCCTTCGGCATCCCGATGCGCCAGCACGTCGCCCGCGGCGGCCTCTGCTACGAGCCCTTCTCGGGTTCGGGTTCGCAGATCATGGCAGGCGAGGCCAACAGCCGGCGCGTCTTCGCGATGGAGATCAGCCCGGCCTATGTCGACGTCGCCGTCGAACGCTGGCAGGCCGAAACCGGCCGTGAGGCAATTCTCGATGGTGATGGCCGGACCTTCGCACAGGTGAGAACTGAGCGGCTGGGCGACACGGCCGATGCCGCTGCCTGATGGCCGTCTACTACAACGATGCCGATCCCGCGGCCTGCGCTTGGTTGCGGGAATTGATCGCGGCCGGGCATCTGCCTGCCGGCGAGGTGGACGAGCGGTCGATCCTCGAGGTCGAGCCCGCCGATCTGCGCGGCTTCGCACAATGCCATTTCTTCGCCGGCATCGGTGGCTGGCCCTACGCACTGCGCCTCGCGGGCGTGGAGAAAAGCCGGTCTGTCTGGACTGGTTCTCCGCCCTGCCAGCCGTTCAGCCAGGCCGGGCAACGCAAGGGACAAAACGATGATCGCCATCTCGCCCCGGCATTCCTGCGGCTCGTCGCCGCCTGCCGACCGGAGCTCGTTTTCGGAGAGCAGGTCGCGAGCGCGGCAGTGCTCGGACCGGTTAGCGGTGCAGCTCGAACGGCGGCTCACGGCCCGATTGGCTGGGCGTGGTTCGACGCTTTGGCGGCTGACCTGGAAGCGGCATCTTACGCCGTCGCGGCGGCCGATCTGCCGGCTGCGGGCATCGGCGCCCCGCACATCCGTCAGCGGCTGTTCTTCGGCGCCGCCGTCCTGGAGCCTGGCGGGCTGGGCGACTGCATCGGCGCGGGACCACAAGGACGGGTCGGAATGCCGGGCGGTGCCGATAAACGCGCTGCTGGGTCGGCAGGTCTGGCTCGCGGGCTGGCCGACGGCGATGGCGGGCTCGCCCGCGACGGAGCGCTACAACGCGGCCGGCAACACCGATGCCAGCCGCCGAACGGTGAAACTGCTGGATTGGTCGAAAGCGACGAGCCCGCCGGGACCGGCCCGGCTCACGGCGTCTGGAGCGATCCTGACTGGCTCCTCTGCCGGGACGGTCGCTGGCGGCCCGTTGAACCCGGAACATTCCCGCTGGCTGATGGGATACCCGGCCGGATGGGGCTGCTGCGGGGCTACGGCAATGCGATCGTGCCGCCGCTCGCGGCGGAGTTCGTGACTGCGTTTCTGGAGAGCCTGCGATGAAGCAGAGCCGGACCATGTCTATGGTCGAGGCCGCGACGAATGTCGTCGTCGGTTATGTCCTCGCCATCGTCACGCAGATCGTCGTGTTCCCGTGGTTCGGGATCGAGACGGGCCTCGCCGAGCACATGGCCATCGGCCTCGCCTTTGTCGGGGTGTCGCTGGCGCGCGGATACCTGCTGCGGCGGGTGTTCGAGGCGATCCGGGTCCGGAGCGCGGAATGAGACACCGCCGCCCGAGTAAGGGCGGCGGCCTTGGGGTTGTCGTCGCGCGCGATGTCAATCGCTTATGGCGTAGACCCGGCCCCTTCCGTCAACCTTTTCGGAGGTGATGGTCAGTCCGAGCTTCTTTTTCAGCGCGCCGGACATGGCGCCTCTCACTGTGTGAGCCTGCCATCCCGTGGCTTCGACGATCTCGTCGATGGTCGCGCCGCCCTCGGCGCGCAGCATCTCGATCAGGGCCTCCTGCTTGGTGCCCTTGCGGCGCTGGACCGGGGCTGGCGGCGTTTCCGCCGGCGGCATCTCATCCTGCCCGTCCGTGATCCCGAGGGTGCTGTAGGCGAGCGGGGTGGCGCGCAGGGTGATCGGGCCGCGCTCCTCGTCGTGGCGCCAGACCGTGTTGAGGTCGGTGGCAGCGACTTCCTCGATCAGGCCCTGCTTGAGAAGGCTCTTGCAGACATTGCCGACGGCGCCGCCCTTGAGGCTGGCGGTGACGGGGAAGATGGCTCCGTCCTCGCGCGCGCAGGCGGTGGCGGGCGTTCCCGGCGCGGACACGTTCATCGGCCGCTCCGTCCTCGCGCGCGCAGGCGGTGGACAGGATGACGGCTTGGGCGTCGGAAAGCTGGATCTGTGTCATGGGGTCGTCTCCGTATTCGGGCCCGCGACATGCGGCGCCTTCTACGACCCGTTCGCCCGAATTACGCGGCCCCACTGGGGCCACGGTTCGGGCTCACCGCGCAGGGCGCGCGGCGGGAGTTCCGGCAGTGCCGGAGATCAGCGGGCGTGTTCGCCCTCGCCGAAGGCGCTGTCGGTGATGCGCTTCAGGAGGCTCGCGTAGTGTTCGAGGGTGCCGACCATGGCCCAGCCCGCCTCGTCGGGGGCGCAGTTGAAATGGTCGTCGCTGAGCGCGTGCAGGCGCGCGAGCATCGCGTCGATCTCGGCTTTCTTGCCGATGAAGGCCGCGAGCGCGTTCGACCGGTTCCTCGAACCGGTGACGGAACCGGGCTCACCCTTGTTCCGGCGCGCCGTCTCGGCGCGGGCCTCAAAGCGTGGGGTGGTGATTGGGTTCAGGCGGGTTGTCATCGTGGTGGCTCCGGGTGAGTTGCATCGTCCTTGTGGGATGAACGTTCGCTCTGTCCGCGAGGCTTATCAACCGCATAAGCACATGATCTTGAATGATAATCGGAGCTGGCGATGCAGGGCATGAGCGAGCGCCAGTACGCCGCCCGTGTCGGGTTGTCGCGCGGCGCGATCCAGAAGGCGAAGGCTGCCGGCCGGCTCGTCCTGCACGCCGATGGCAGCATCGACGCTGCGG
>NZ_DSDD01000500.1:0-2880 GCF_011048875.1 Rhodovulum sp. | reverse complement strand
GTCGGCGCCTTGGACCACCGCCTCTATCTCGGCGAGGTGCTGGTAGTGGTAGCGCAGTGGCGACAGCGTCACCTCGGGTTCACCGGGCTCACCGTCTCGGAGGATCAGCAGCCCCTCGGCCGGCACGCGCTCGGGCAGCACCTCACCGCGCAGGGCGGTGGCGGGCAGTGCCGAGAGCCGCGCGTGCAGCGCGGCGAGGATGGTTTCGCGTGTGGTGGACACTGCGGTTCTTCGTCCTTTCGCTGTGGTGCGCTGTCTACATCTGTCGCCTTATTTCTACTTCCTGTCGCTGCTGTGTCGTCATAGAGTCGTCACCGTGTCGTCGGCGCACTGAAAGGAATTCGCGATGGTTGGCGCATCGAAACCAAGACGGAGATCATCCATGACCATCGATGGCGCAAAGTTGCGGACCCTTCGACTGCAGAAGGGCATGTCGCAGGAGAAGCTGGGTCTACTGACCAACCTAAATAAGCGGACTATTCAGCGGGCCGAGAACGGAGAATTGATTTCAATAGAGAGTTTGGCTTTCATCGCGGACGCGCTTGAGGTCGAGCCCCAAGCGTTGAGGGGCCGCCAGCAAGACGTGATCCTGCATGGCGCTCCCCCGCAAACGACGAGGCAGGGTGAGGTGGTCCTTGTGCCCGTTACGCGGGGCTCGCGGTTGGTGAACACGCTTCGAGATGCGTTCATGGCAAAATTCGAGTACGAGGCTGAACCCACCGAAGATAACCTTCCGCTGCTGGAGGAGATCGCGGAAATCCTCAATGCCGCGTGGGAGAACCCATGGGAACCGCCCAGCGGCCGCTTCGGCGAAAGTACGGACGCAGAACTGCTACGGCTTCAAGCAAAGGCAAACCGTGTGATCCCGTCTCTACAAGATCAGGGCATCATGATTTTCATGGGCACGTACTCGAGCTTGCAGCAGCAGCCGCGATACGACATCGACGAAGGCCACATGTACATTCGGGACGGGTGGCCAAGAGAGCGCGTCACCAATGTGCGTGTCGTCGTCTCGGACGATGCGGTGGGGCACCTGACCCGCATCCCGGGTGACTACGAGGATTTGGAGGAAATCCCCTTCTGAGCGGCGGCGCAAGGTGAACAGCCGGGATTTTTCGTAGTTGAACGTTGGCTACAGTTTGGCCTCCACCCAATTCGCCACGATCAGCCCCGGCACACTGTCCAGCGCCCGGTCTGCATCCCGCGCCAGGTCCAGCCGCTTGCGCAACTTGACCTGCGGGACCAGCAGGAAGATCGGCGCAGTGACCTGATTGCGGCCCGTCTTGGAACGTGACGCCACAGCCTGGCCGCGGGTATTGATCCGGGCGCGGTCGGCCACCAGCAGGCTGGGGCCGCGCGGGCGGTAGACGAAGCGTAGCCGCATGCCACGGCGGCGCTCCCATTCGCCCGGGGTGATCCGACCACCGCGGAAGCCGCGCCCGGCGGCTTCGGTCGGGATCGCGAGCCAGAAGCCATTTCGCGACCGGATCAGCGGGCCAGTGTCATGGGCACCGACGATCGTCGGCGCCTTGGACCAGACGAGAGCGGCGGCGTTCAGACTCTGGCGCCCCTTCGGGTAAGTCTGGCTCCGTATCGAGCGGGCAAGGCGCTGGCCGAGCCCTGCGCCCACGATCTGCGCTCGCCAGGCGGTCTTGAGGATGTTTCCGGCCTCGCGCGTGGCGGCGGTGACAGCCTTCTCGCCGGCCCTGATTTCGGCGGCCATCATGGCGACGAGGTCAGGCGTGATGTCGAGCTTCAGTTTCACGCGGGCCTCAGCTCCACGGTCCAGATCAGGCGTTCGCTGTCGCGCAAGGGCTCTCCCTGGACGAGAAACGCGTCACCATCGATCTCGATGCGGTCGCCGGGGCGCGGGTTCGGAACCTCGGCCACGCGCAGGTCGATGCGCGTGGTCTCCGACCAGAGGCGCGCCTCGCCGAAGCCGGTGACATCGTCCGGCCGCCGCAGGATGGCGCGCACGAGCACTGGCACACCACCCTCGGCGGTGTAGACGACGTCCCGGCCCAGATGCGCATCGGCGAAGAGCGCGTCCATGGCCACGGCGAAGGCGGTCATCAGAAGCTGCCGTTGAGCCGTACGCGCCCGATCACGTCACCGGCGCCGCCCGCGACCGCCTCGGTCGCCACGCCGATGGCCGTGTTCGAGGTATCGACCGTGGTGCATTCCCGCGCACTGTCGTCCCAATAGATCTTCGCGCCGGCGCTCCAGGCCTGGCTGGCGGTCTTCTTCAGGTCGAAGACACCGACAAGGGCAGCCTCGACCGTTGCGCCATTCGCGGCATCGCCCGCGGCCACGCCGAAGATGGCGCCCACGAGCATGCCGTCGCCGGAGGCGACCTCGTAGGGAGCGGTCAGGGTGATGGTGTTGCCGGGCTGGACGTAGTTTTTCATGGAGAGGATCCTTTCTTGAACTTGCGGTTGGTGAGATTTTTTCCTACCTTTCGGGCGGGAGGGTCGGACATGGCCGGAAAAATCAGCATTTCCATCACTGACGAGCATGCAGCCTTGCTGCAGGAGGCCGTCGGCAGTGGCGACTACGCCTCTACGAGCGAGGTGATCCGCGAGGCGCTGCGCGAATGGCGGGCCCGACGAACGCTGGGCCAGTTGTGGGACGAAGGACTGGCGAGCGGGTCCTGCGAGCCCGGCACCACCATGGCCGATATCAAACGCGAGGCCCGGAGCCGCCGGAACCATCCCTGATCCTCATGGTGCAGGTGTATTTCACGCGGGCCGCCCGCGAGGATCTGATCGCGATCTGGACGCATATCGCCGACGACAACCCGCAAGCCGCTGACCGCGTCCTCGACCGGCTGGAAGAGTCCGCCAACCGTCTGGCGGACAATCCGCAGATGGGCCCGGCGCG
>NZ_DSDD01000261.1:0-2882 GCF_011048875.1 Rhodovulum sp. | reverse complement strand
GCCCGAAGGCAAGCCGCCCGCGCTCCATCCCCGCCTTGATCGCGTTGTGGACGGCGGCGAGCGGCGCGGGGCTGGTCGCCGGGATGATGCGCCCCGCGCCGCTCGCCGCCGTCCACAACGCGATCAAGGCGGGGATGGAGCGCGGGCGGCTTGCCTTCGGGCCGGCGGACCAGGCGCTGGCCGCCTGCGGGGTTGCGGCCGGGTTCGAGAAGATCGCCGCGCCGCTTCTGGCGCAATGGCAGCGCGCCGGGTTGCTGACGACCCGCGCGGGTGCCGCAGATCTGACACTCGCCGGCCGGTTCTGGCAGGTCGCCATGACCGCGCGTCTGATCGCCTGGACCGATGCCCGGGCCATCCCTTCCACCATCGAGGAGATCCAAGCATGACCCCGACACCAGATGCTGCGGCGGCGCTCCGCGCCGAGCTCGCCGCCCATCCCGGTTCCGCGCTGGAGGATGTCGCCGCGCGCACCGGCGCCAGCTTTGCCGAGGTTCTGGCCTGCCTGCCCAAGGACGAGGCGGTCCTGGTGCCCGGCACCGCCTTCGCAGAGGTCATGGCCGAGATCGCCCGTTGGGGCGAGATCACGCTGGTGATGAACACCGGCGACGTGATCCTCGAGGCGAAGGGCGACCTGCCCGAGGGCCGCTTCGCGGAGGGTTTCTTCAACCTGCACGGCCGCCCCATCGGCGGGCATATCCGGGAGGGCGCCTGTGCGCAGGTGGCCTTCGTGGCGCGGTCGCTCTTCGGGATGGACACGCGCTCGGTGCAGTTCCTCGACGCGCAGGGCGGGTGCCTGTTCAAGATCTATCTCGGCCGGGACGCGAACCGCGCCCTCATCCCCGCGCAGGTCGCCGCCTTCGAGACGCTGCGCGACCGGCTGGCCAACCGGGGGCCGGCATGAGCGGGGCGCTGGCCGGGCGCCATGTCTTCATCTTCGGGGCGGGCTATGCGGGTGGCCGCGCCGCGGCTCTGGCTCAGGCGCAGGGCGCACGCGTCTCGGTCACCACCCGTGATCCGGTGCGCGCCGCCGATCTGTCACGGAAGGGCATTGCCGCGCACCTCTTCGACGCGGACCGGCCGGCCGCCGCCGATACCTTGCGCGACTGGCTCGACGGGGTGACGGACCTGCTGGTGTCGATCCCGCCCGACAGTGCGGCCCCGCCCGAGGTCGCCTGTCCCGTGCTGGCAGCGGTCTTGTCCTCGGGCGCCAAATTGCCGGACCTGCGCTGGATCGGCTACCTGTCCTCGACCGGCGTCTACGGCGATTGCGGCGGCGCCTGGATCGACGAGACGCGGCCGCCAGCCCCGGCCACGCCGGACGCGCGCGGCCGGATCGGCGCGGAACTCGGCTGGCGTGCGTTCGCCCGGCAGCGTTGCGTCCCGCTCGACATCCTGCGCATTGCCGGGATCTACGGCCCCGGCACGCGTAACGCGCTGGCGCAGGTCCGCTCGGGTCGGGCGCGGGCGGTGGTCAAGCCCGGGCAGGTGTTCAACCGCATCCATGTCGACGACATCGCCGGTGCCGTCGTCGCGGCGATGGGTCACCCGTACGGGACGCGGGTCACGAACCTCGCCGACGACCTGCCTGCCACACCGGCCGAGCTTCTGGACCATGCCGCCGCTCTTCTGGGCCTGCCGAAACCGCCGCGCGTGCCGCTTGAGGATGCGGGCCTGCCGCCGATGGCCGCGGCCTTCTGGGCCGAGAACCGCCGAGTGCGGAACGCTCGGCTGAAGGCGCTGCCAGGCTTTGCCCTGCGCCATCCGACCTATCGCGAGGGTCTGGCCGCGATCCTCGCCGCAGAGACAGCGGCCGCGGAGATGGCCGATGCGACGTGACGGTGGGCAGGGAAACCGACCGGAGCCGGAACCGCGCCATGGGCGCCCGTGCGGGGAACGAGACCAGCAGGAGGGCGACGATGAGACCGAACACGACAGCACGGGGCATGGAAAAGGACGACGCCAGTGCGGCAGACCGTCACGACATCTGGCGGGAGGTCCTGTCGGCCGAGGGCAACGGGCCGGTGCCGGGCGATGCGGGCCTGGAGCCGCTGCTGGACCGGATCGGCAGGCGGGAGGCGGCGCGATGAGCCGGACCGAAGCCATGCGCGAGGCCGTCGCGCTGCCGCTCCACGATGCCCGTATCCTCACCGGGGGCGGCACCACCGCGGTGATCGTGCTGGACGGGGTCGCCTATAGCCTGCGCATCACCCGCGCGGGCAAGCTGATCCTGACCAAATGAGCGCGCTTTCCCGCAGCCGTGGCACCGCACCGGTCGCCAGGCTCACAGACCTGCCGCCGGTCGAGCGGTCGGCGATCCGCTGCCTGCGCGGCTGGGGCGCCGGACCCGAGGCCCGCGCCCGGATGTGGCGCAACTTCGCGCAGGTCTTTGGCAGCAGGGCAGAGGCCAGCGAAGAGGCTCTGGATATCGTGAGCCCGGCTTATTCGCCCGAATCTTGGGAAAAGGCTGCGTGCGCCTGAAAGCGCTGTATATTCAAGCGGCTAGACAAAAACTACAGGCAGCATCGGACACGCGGATGGGTGAAACAGTAGTGCCCGTCACGCCACGGTTCAACGGGTCCCTGCGGGTCGAGACCAGAGCGGATCGATTGACCGGTGAACCGGGCGCCGTGCTCCTGCGCGAGATCATGGAAGCCAGCGGCATCATCGGATGGACGACGGCTCGGCTGGTGGATCCTCGCCGGCAAGAGGATGTGACTCACGACCTTGCCTCGTTGCTGTGCACCACGGTCCTGCTGGCCGCGCAGGGCTGGCGGGATCATGATGATGCCGACGCCTTGCGGCAAGATCCGGCAATGCGGCTGGCGAGCAGTTCTTCGGCCGGACTGACCCCGCTGGTGGTCGAGCGGGGACTGGCTTCGCGG
>NZ_DSDD01000208.1:0-2887 GCF_011048875.1 Rhodovulum sp. | reverse complement strand
TGTCCAGCCAGATCAGCAGTGACCCGCGCTTTCTGAGGGCAGCGTTGTAGTCAGACCAGTTCGTCGTGCGGTAGCGGGCGGGCTTGCGCTTGCTCATGCCGCCCGTCTAACCGCATGGATTCGTAATGTGAATCCCGTAAGACGGGAGTTCTGCAACAACGCCCATGAAAACTCTCGTATCACGATAGTAATTGATTACTACATAAGATCAGGCCATAATGCGGACGACCACGCGAAGATACTCCTCGTGTTCACTTGCGGAACCGATATCCGACGGACGGAGGCCTCGACGTGACTCGGACAAGAGCGAAGAAGATCCCGGCGGAAGAGCGCCGGAACGTTACCGTGGAAGCGGTGATCGACCTTGCGGCCACGGCCAATCCGGAGGCCATCACGACTGCGGCGATCGCCAAGCACATGAATCTGACGCAGGGGGCGATCTTCCGCCACTTCCCCAACAAGGACGCCATCTGGGAAGCGGTGATGGGCTGGGTGGCAAAGACCCTCATGGCCCGGATCGACAGCGCCGCCGGGGACAGCGCGTCGCCGCTCGAACGGATGGAGGCGATGTTTCTTGCCCATATCGGTTTCGTGGCCGATCATCCGGGTGCCCCGCGAATGCTGTTCGGCGAGCTTCAGGGCGCGCGGCGCACTCCGGCCAAACGCCTTGCAAGAGGCCTGATGACGCAATATGCAGCACGGCTGCACCGGCTGATAGACGCTGGCAAGGCCAGCGGCGAGTTGCGCGGCGACCTCGACGCCGAAGCCGCCGCCACGCTGTTCATCGGCACGATCCAGGGGCTCGCCATGCAATCCCTGATCGCGGGCGACCTGGAACGGATACGCACCGACGCACCCCGGGTGTTCGCCATCTACAGGAGCGGCATCAAGGCCGCTTCCCCCACTGACGGAGGCTGACAATGTCGCGCGTGGCGTCCATCGCTCTCGTTCTGGCCGTACTCGCCGCGTTCCTGGGCTACGCGGTCTGGACGATATTCCTCGCGCCGAGCGATCTGCCGCCCGAGGGTTTCGCGCGGGGCAATGGCCGGGTGGAGGCCGATCTCGTGGATGTCTCGACGCGTCTGGCGGGCCGTGTGGCCACGATCGCAGTGCAGGAGGGCGATCTCGTCGTTGCGGGAGAGGCTCTTGCCGTCATGGACACCGCCGAGCTCGAGGCGCAGAAGACGCGCGCCGAGGCCGCCGTCGCCAGTGCCGATGCCGCCGTGGCCGTTGCCGTGGCCGGCGTGGCCAGGGCCGAGGCCACTCTCGCGCTGGCGCGCCGCGAACTCGACCGGGCGGAGGCGCTGATGGGGCGCGATGTCATCTCGCAAGCGAACCTGGACATCCGCCGCACCGAGGTGCAGGTGGCCGAGGCCACCCTCGCCGCTGCCAGGGCCGAGGCACGCGCGAAAGAACGCGCGGTCGACGCCGAGGCGGCAAGCCTGCACGAGATCGAAGCGCGGATTGCCGACAGCACGCTGCATGCTCCAGGGGTGGGCCGCGTCCTCTATCGTCTGGCCCAGCCCGGCGAAGTTCTGGCAAGCGGCGGCAAGGTGCTGACGCTGGTCAGCCTCGACAATGTCTACATGGAATTCTTCCTGTCGGCGGGTGCGGCGGCACGGGTGCGGCTGGGCGACGAGGCGCGGATCGTGGTCGATGTCATGCCCGCCTTCGCCATTCCCGCCACCGTCAGCTTCGTCGCCCCGCAGGCGCAATTCACGCCCAAGCAGGTCGAAACCATCGACGAGCGCGAAAGCCTGATGTTCCGTATCCGTGTCCGCATCCCGCAGGGCCTCGTCGAGGCCCATCTCGCCCAGGTCAAGACGGGGGTGCGCGGAGTCGGTTGGGTCCGGTTGGTCGGACCCGACGGCAGCGTGCCCGACTGGCCCGAAGGGCTGACGCCGCCCCTGGCCGTGGCGCTGCCCGCGCCGATGACAGATGTCGGCGGAAACGGCGCCGGGACAGGGCAATGATCGACCGGGCAGACTGCGCCCCGGCCGCCTCTCTCGCGGCGGTGAACCATCGCTACGGTAAGGTCATCGCGCTCGACGAGGTGACACTGGGCATTCCAGCGGGCCGCATGGTGGGCCTGATCGGGCCGGACGGCGTCGGGAAATCGACGCTCATGGGGCTCGTTGCCGGCGCAAAGCGGTTGCAGAGGGGCCGGATCGAGACGCTGGGCGGCGACATGTCCGACGCCCGGTTCCGCTCCGCGGTGGGGCGGCGCATCGCCTTCATGCCACAAGGGCTGGGCAGGAACCTCTATCACGACCTCAGCGTCCGAGAGAACCTGGAGTTCTTCGGCAAGCTCTTCGGCCAGGGCCGGGCCGAACGGACCGCGCGGATCGACCGCCTGACCCGTGCGACCGGCCTTGCACCGTTTCTCGACCGCCCGGCGGGAAAACTCTCCGGCGGCATGAAGCAGAAGCTCGGCCTCTGCGCGGCACTGATCCACGATCCTGACTTCCTGCTGCTCGACGAACCGACGACCGGTGTCGATCCCCTCTCGCGCCGACAGTTCTGGGACCTGATCGGCGCGATCCGTCGGGATCGGCCGACGATGACCGTTCTGGTCTCGACGGCCTACATGGAAGAAGCCGAAGGCTTCGAGCATCTGATCGCCATGAACGACGGCCGGGTGCTGGCCGAGGCGAGCCCCCGCGATTTGATGACGCAAACCGGAACTGCCACGGTCGGCGCCGCCTATGTCGCGCTTCTGGGCGGCGATGCGACCGACCAGCAGGCAACTCCGCCAGTCGCGGCACGCACCATCATTCCCACCGATGAGCCGCCCGCGATCAGGGCTCGCGGTCTGACCAGGCGCTTCGACGGCTTCACTGCTGTCGACGCTGTCAGCTTCGAGATCGGGCGCGGCGAGATCTTCGGC
>NZ_DSDD01000290.1:0-2907 GCF_011048875.1 Rhodovulum sp. | reverse complement strand
CATGTCCTCGGGGATGGTCTCGAACAGCGGCGTGGACAGGTAACGCTCGCCGGTATCGGGCAGCATCGCCAGGATCACCGAGCCCGGTTCCGCGCCTTCGGCAACCTGCAGGGCGACCGCGAAGCACGCCCCGCCCGAGATGCCGGTCAGGATGCCTTCCTTGCGCGCAAGCTCCCGCGCCTGGCGGATGGCGTCCTGCCCGGTCACCGGCACAAGCTCATCGTAGAACCCCTTGTCCAGCGTCTCTTGCAGCACCAGCGGGATGAAATCGGGCGTCCAGCCCTGGATCGGATGCGGCTCGAAGGCGGGGTGGCTGGCCTCGGGCTCGCCCGCCGCGTTGCGCGCCTGCCCCTGCCCCGAGCCGATCAGCCCGGCATTCGCGGGCTCGCTCAGGATGATCCGGGTCTCGGGCCGTTCACGGCGCAGCACCCGGCCGATTCCGCTCACCGTGCCGCCGGTGCCATAGCCCGTGACGACGTAATCCAGCCGCTGCCCCGCGAAATCGGCAAGGATCTCGCGCGCGGTCGTGGCTTCATGGATATCGGCATTGGCTTCGGTCTCGAACTGGTGGGCCAGGAACCAGCCATTCGCCGCGGCCAGTTCCTGCGCCTTGCGGACCATGCCCATCGCCTTGTCGGCGCGGGGCGTCAGCACCACCTTGGCCCCCAGCATCCGCATCAGCCGACGGCGTTCGACCGAAAAGCTTTCGGCCATAGTGATGACCAGCGGATAGCCCTTCTGCGCGCAGACCATCGCCAGCCCGATGCCGGTATTTCCGCTGGTCGCCTCGACCACGGTCTGGCCGGGTTTCAGCGCGCCCGAGCGTTCTGCCGCCTCGATGATGTTCACCGCCAGCCGGTCCTTGACCGAGCCACCAGGGTTGAACGCCTCGGCCTTGACGTAGATCGTCACATGTTTCGGGCCCAGATTGTTGATGCGGATCGCGGGCGTGTCCCCGATCGTGTCGAGCACAGTGTCGAAAAGTCGCCCACGCCCTGCGGTGGTGCGGATGCTGCCATGATCGGCCATTCTTGTCTCTCTTGTTGGTCGCGGATCGGCGCGACCATAGCAGACCGGGCGGCGCGCGCACGGGGGACGCGGTGCCCGAAAGTGAAAAGGGAGGCTGTCAGCGCCCGCGCGGCGCGAACCGGACGCCGTTGCGCAAGGGCGGCTGCGGAAAGAAAAACGGGGCCTTGCGGCCCCGTTTCCCGTCATCGGCGTTCGCCCGGCGTCACTTACCGGCGATCATCTCGGCCTGCTTGACGATCACCTCGGCCTGCTTGATCGAGGCGATATCGACCAGGCGGCCCTTGTAGACGGTCGCGCCC
The DNA here is from genome assembly GCF_011048875.1 of Rhodovulum sp. Classification (NCBI taxonomy): domain Bacteria; kingdom Pseudomonadati; phylum Pseudomonadota; class Alphaproteobacteria; order Rhodobacterales; family Paracoccaceae; genus Rhodovulum; species Rhodovulum sp. Next base: position 1,579 of record NZ_DSDD01000290.1, on the reverse strand, counting down.
GCGCCTTCGGCCTTGGCCTTTTCCATCGCGGCCAGGATCTCGCGCGCCTCGGTCACGGCCGCCTCGGACGGCGTGAAGACCTCGTTGGCCAGCGCCACCTGTTTCGGGTGGATCGCCCATTTGCCGACCATGCCCAACGTGGCAGAGCGGCGGGCCTGGGCATAGAACCCCTCGTCATCCGAGAAATCGCCGAACGGGCCATCGACCGGCAGCACTCCATGGGTGCGGCAGGCGGCGACGATAGTGGCCTGCGCCCAGTGCCAGGGGTCGGACCAGTATTTCGCCCCCGCATGATGCATGTAGTAGTTTTCCTGCGTGCCCCCGATGCCGGTGGTCTGCATCCCCATCGAGGCGGCGAAATCGGCCGCGCCCAGCGACATCGCCTGAAGCCGGGGGCTGGCGGCGGCGATTTCCTCGACATGGGAAATCCCGGCGGCCGATTCGATGATGACCTCGAAGCCCAGCGGTTTCGTACGGCCCATCGCCCGCTCGACCGAGGTGACCAGCGCATCGACGGCATAGATATCGGCCGCGCAGCCCGCCTTGGGGATCATGATGAGATCCAGCCGGTCGGAGGCCTGTTCCAGCAGATCGACCACATCGCGATACCAGTAGCCCGAATCGAGCCCGTTGATCCGCACGCTCAGCGTCTTGTTGTCCCAGTCGATATCGCCGATCGCCTGGATCACGTTCTTGCGGGCCTGCGCCTTGTCGTCGGGGGCAACCGAATCCTCCAGATCGAGGTTGATCACGTCCGCGGCGCTGGCTGCCATCTTCTCGAACAGCTGGGGCCGCGAGCCGGGGCCGAAAAGCTGGCAGCGGTTCGGGCGCGCGACGGGGGAGGGCTGGATGCGGAAGCTCATGGTCGGGTCTCCTTGAAAGGATCTGTCCGGTCGTTCGGGTTCGGGGATAGAAAATTGCGCCCGGCTGGGCAAGCGGTTTCGCCGCGCCGCAGCGTCGGCACCCGCGATTCTACGGACGGGGTCACCGGAACGGCGGAAGTTTCGCGCGTTTTCGAGATTGCGTGACGTTTATTGCGTCATACGGTCATTCCGAACACGATCCTTCACGCCGCGGGCGCATTCCCGGCACAGATCGGCAGGACATCCCCGCGCGCCTTGCCAGGCTCTGGCCGACAAACGCAAGGGCGCCCCGCGATGATCCAGACCCCCTATCTGCTGTTCCTGGGCGACGCGCCCGATCCGCTGGCCGCCAAGGTCGCGCAGGGCATCCGCGACTGGCGGCCCGGCAACGCCGTCGCGCAATTCCGGATGGAGGGCTGCAAGGCCGATCTGCGCCTGCCCGACATGATGCTGACCGAGGCGCGCGCGGCGGGCGCGAAGACGCTGGTGGTGGGCATCGCGAACCGCGGCGGGGTCATCAGCCGGCCTGGGAAAAGGTGCTGGTGGCCGCGCTGGAAGAAGGCTTCGACCCGGCCAGCGGCCTGCACAACCTGCTGCGCGACGAACCCGATCCGGCCGCGGTCGCGGCGACCTGCGGGCGGCACTTGCATGACGTGCGGATGCCGCCTGTCGCCTGTCCGATTGCCAACGGGGTGCGCAGGTCCCGCAGGCGCTGT
>NZ_DSDD01000498.1:0-2915 GCF_011048875.1 Rhodovulum sp. | reverse complement strand
CCGGAACGGTGATGACGGCCTGCGTCACGGTCTCGCCCAGATAGCTTTCGGCGGTTTCCTTCATCTTCTGCAGGATGAAGGCCGAGATCTGGCTGGGGCTGTATTTCTCGCCACGCACCTGAACCCAGGCATCGCCATTGCCGCCATCGACGATGCTGTAGGGGACGTGCTTGCGGTCCTTCTCGACTTCCGCATCGTCGGCCCGCCGCCCGATCAGGCGCTTGACGGCAAAGATCGTGTTCTCGGGGTTGGTGACGGCCTGCCGCTTGGCGGGCTGGCCCACAAGACGTTCGGATTCGGTGAAGGCGACGATCGAGGGGGTCGTGCGCGCGCCCTCGGCATTCTCGATCACCCGGGGTTGCGAGCCGTCCATGATGGCGACGCAGGAATTGGTGGTCCCAAGGTCGATCCCGATGACTTTGGCCATGTCTGTTACCTCTTCTTCGGCGATGTTGTGGAGGTCAGGCCCTGAAAAGGCCCCTGTCCTCCGATCCCAGAATTCCGGTCGGGGGGGTGGTCCCCGATCCTTGTCTCGGGCGTATATAAGGAGGGGTCCAGACCCCTGCAAGCGCGGTCCATGACAGAAATGTGAGTGTGGTGAACGATGTCCGAAACGCCCCAGGGCGCCCGCCCGACCCCCGGTCTGGTGGTGCGCGGGGTCCAGATCTTTCCCGGCTGGCTGGACGCCGAGGCCCAGCGCGCGATGGTCGCGGACCTGCGCGCCGTGGTCGCCGCCGCGCCGCTCTTCCAGCCCGAAACCCGCTGGGGCCGCAAGATGAGCGTGCGCATGACCTCTGCCGGGCGCTTCGGCTGGGTCTCTGACCGGCGCGGCTATCGCTATGTGCCCTGCCATCCCTCCGGGCTGCCCTGGCCGCCGATCCCAGCCTCGGTGCTGGCGGTCTGGGACGCGGTGACCGGCCTCGACCGCCGCCCCGATTGCTGCCTCGTGAACTTCTACGGCGAGGAGGCCAAGATGGGCATGCACCAGGACCGCGACGAGGCCGATTTCCGCTGGCCGGTGCTGTCGATCTCGCTGGGCGACGCGGCGCGGTTCCGCATCGGCCACCTGACCCGCGGCGGCGATACCGAAAGCCTCTGGCTCAATTCGGGCGACGTTCTGGTGATGGGCGGCGCGGCGCGGCTGGTCCATCACGGCATCGACCGGCTGCGCCCCGGCTCCTCCGGCCTGCTGGCCGGGGGCGGGCGGATCAACCTCACGCTGCGGGTGGTGGACTGACGCCCGTCAGACCCGCTCCAGCGCCAGCGCGATTCCCTGCCCGCCGCCGATGCACATCGTCACCAGCGCCCGCCGGTGCGCGCCAGGTCGTGGATCGCCTTGACCGTCAGGATCGCCCCGGTCGCCCCCACCGGATGACCCAGCGCGATCGCGCCGCCATTGGGGTTCACCCGCTCGGGGTCCAGCCCCAGCGCCCTGTTGACCGCAATCGCCTGCGCGGCAAAGGCCTCGTTGCTTTCGACCACGTCGAAATCGCCTACACCCAGCCCCGTCCTGGCCAGCAACGCCTCGACCGCGGGCACCGGCCCGATCCCCATCACCCGCGGCGCCACGCCCGCATGGGCATAGCCGATCAGCCGCGCCATCGGCTCGAGCCCCGCCGCCTCTGCCGCGTCCTCGCGCGCCAGAACCAGCGCCGCGGCGCCGTCATTGATCCCGCTCGCATTGCCCGCCGTAACCGTGCCATCCTTCTGAAAGGCGGGCCGCAGCGCCGCCAGCGCCTCCGGCGTCGTTGCCTTGGGATGCTCGTCCACCGCAAAGGCCCGCGTCTCGCGCCGCACCGCCACCTCGACCGGCACGATCTCGGCGGCAAAGCGGCCCTCGGCAATCGCCCGCGCCGCGCGGCTCTGGCTCTCCAGCGCAAAGGCGTCCTGATCGGCGCGGCTGATGCCATGCTCGGCGGCCACGTTCTCGGCGGTCACACCCATATGGCCGGTCCCGAACGGACAGGTCAGCGCACCCAGCATCATGTCGGCCGCCAACGTGTCGCCCATCTTCTGGCCCCAGCGCGCCGCGGGCAGGATATGCGGCGCCCGGCTCATGCTTTCGGCCCCGCCCGCCAGCCCGAACCCGGCATCCCCCAGCATCAGCGCCTGCGCGACCGAGACGACGGCCTGCGCCCCCGAGCCGCACAGCCGGTTGACGTTCATCGCGGGCACGGTCTCGGGAATCCCCGCCTCCATCGCGGCGATGCGCGACAGGTACAGGTCGCGCGGCTCGGTGTTCAGGATATGGCCAAAGGCGACATGGCCGATGCGCGCGCCCTCGATTCCGGCCCGTTCCAGCGCCGCGCGCGCGGCGATGGCGCCCAGCGTCGCGGGCGGCAGGTCCGCAAGACTGCCGCCGAATGTGCCGATGGCGGTGCGCGCGCCGCTCAGGATGACGACGCCGGTCATGTGTTCCTCCTCCTCCGTCGCCGGACCCGCCCCTTGCTAGCGCGGCCCGCTTCCGTCCATAGCATGACGTGGTGTCGATCCCCCGCCGAAAAAACCGGTTGCAGTGGCCCGCCGGGTGGCAGAGGTTAGCGCCCGGGTGGCGGCCAGCGAAGCAGACCGTCAAGGGAGAGTGCCATGACTCATGACCCCGCAGATGTCCGCGGCACGGTCCTTCGTGACCTGCCCGCGCGCGCCGTCCCGCCGGGGGCCGCGTGATGGCTCATACCTATGCGCCCTTTCCCTATGTCGCCCCGCCCGGGCTTAACGCGCCCGAACCGCGCCATAAGGTCGTCATCATCGGCGCGGGGCCGGTCGGTCTGGTGCTGGCGCTGGATCTGGCCCGTCGCGGGACGCCATCGGTGCTGCTCGAGGCCGGCGACGCGGTCGCGACCGGCTCGCGCGCCATGAGCTGGTCCCGGCGCAGCCTCGAAATCTTCGACCGTCTGGGCATCGCCGACAAGGTG
>NZ_DSDD01000497.1:0-2916 GCF_011048875.1 Rhodovulum sp. | reverse complement strand
GCCGACGAGGCCGGGATCGAGGCGGGCGATTTCATCACCCATGTCGACGGCGAAAGCATGCTGGGCCTGACCCTGGACCAGGCGGTCGAGATGATGCGCGGCCCCGTGGGAAGCGAGATCGTCATCACCGTGGTCCGCCCGGCGACCGAGCCTTTCGACGTCACCATCATCCGTGACACGATCAAGCTGACGGCGGTCCGTTCGCGGGTTCAGGGCGATACGGTGGTGCTGCGCGTGACCACGTTCAACGACCAGACCTATACCAATCTCGAGTCCGAGTGGAAGAAGTCAGTCGAGGAACTGGGCGGCATCGAGAATGTCAAAGGTGTCGTGCTGGACCTTCGCAACAATCCGGGCGGGCTGCTGCCGCAGGCGATCAAGGTGTCCGACGCCTTCCTCGATGCGGGCGAGATCGTCTCGACCCGTGGCCGCAACCCGCAGGACAGCGACCGCTTCAACGCCACCAAGGGCGACATCACCGGCGGAAAGCCGATGGTCGTGCTGATCAATGGCGGTTCGGCCTCGGCGTCCGAGATCGTGGCCGGTGCGCTCAAGGATCATCGCCGCGCCATCGTGGTCGGCACCAAGAGCTTCGGCAAGGGTTCGGTTCAGACGGTAATGCCGCTGAAGGGCAATAGCGCGATGCGTCTGACGACCTCGCGCTACTACACCCCGTCGGGCCGGTCGATCCAGGCGCTCGGCGTGTCGCCCGACATCGTCGTGGCCCAGCCCCCGCGCAGCCCTGTCACCGAGGACGAGACGCCCAATGGCCGCCCCGGCCGATCCGAGGCCGATCTGCGCGGCGCGCTCGGCAATGACAGCATGACCGAGGATGAACGCCGCCAGGCCGAGGAAGAGTTGAAGAAGGCCGAGGCCGCCGCCAAGCTGCGCGAGGAGGATTACCAGCTCGCCTATGCGATCGACATCCTCAAGGGCCTCTCGGCGCTTGGCCAGAACGACTAGAAAGGACAGGGCCGGACCATGCGCCGGCCCGCCATGCCCATGCTGAGCCCCGGAAAAATCGAGAAGCTGCCCTATCGCCCCTGTGTTGGCGTCATGCTGGTGAATGCCGAGGGCCGCGTTTTCGTCGGCCAGCGCAAGGACTGGCCTGAACCTGCCTGGCAGATGCCGCAGGGCGGAATCGACGGGGACGAGGACCCGCTGGCGGCGGCGCTGCGCGAGTTGTTCGAGGAAACCGGGGTGACGCCCGATCTGGTCGAGGTGATCGACCACACCGCCGACTGGGTGCAGTACGACCTGCCGCCCGAGTTGATGGGCAAGATCTGGAAGGGGCGCTATCGCGGCCAGAGGCAGCTCTGGTTCCTGATGCGCTTTCTCGGCACCGACGACCAGATCGACATCGCGACCGAGCATCCCGAGTTCTCGGAATGGGCCTGGCTCGACCCCGCCCAACTGGTGGCCAGCATCGTGCCCTTCAAGCGCGCGGTCTACGAGCGCGTCGTTGCCGAGCTTGTCGGGCGGATAGGCTGAACCCCAGCTTGCCCCCAGGACCGAAATCGCGCATCGAAGCGGCGACCAAACCGAAGGGACGCATGACCGGGAAGATCGACACCCGCGCGATGGGGCTTGATGCGGGCCTTGCGTTCATCCGCTGGCTGACCGGGGCCGAGAACCTGCATTACGGGCTGTGGACCGGCCTTGACGTGACAGCGGCCAATCTGGGCCGGGCACAGGCGGCCTATACTGATCTGCTGTTCTCGCACCTGCCCGAAGGGCGGCTGAGGATCCTCGATATCGGCGGCGGCGCGGGCGAAACGGCGGCCAAGCTGATCGCGCGGGGCCACGAGGTCGAGATCGTGGTGCCCAGCGCCTTTCCCGCCAGCCGCTGCCGTGCCAACGCGCCCGCGGCCAAGGTGCACGAGATGCCGTTCCAGGATTTCGCCTCGGCCCCGCGCTTCGATCTGTGCCTGTTCTCGGAAAGCTTCCAGTACATCCCCTGCGCGCTGGCGCTCGACAAGGCCGCCGGCCTTCTGGTGCCTGGCGGCGAGATCCTGATCGCGGACTGTTTCCGATCGGACAGCTTTCAGCGCGGGGGCCGGATCCGCACCGCAGGCGGCGGGCACCGGCTGGCACTCATGCGCGAGGAGATGGCAGCACGCGGCCTCGTGCCGCTGGCCGAGGAGGACGTCACCGAGGCTGTCGCCCCCTCGATCGATCTGGAACAGGCGCTGTTCAACGTGTCCGGCCACGCGATCACGCGGATCGACGCCGAACTGGCCGCGAAACGCCCGCGCGGGCGCTGGCTGATGCGCCGCGCGCTGGCCGTGGTGCTGGGCGCGCGCCGCCGCGAACGGCTGGCCGCCCGGCTGATTGGGCGCGAACGCTCGGCCAAGGCATTCTGCCGCGGTAACCGCTACATGATCTTCCGGCTGCGCCCGGGCGGCTGAGGGTCAGTCGTCCTCGTCACCGTCGAAGAACGGCTCCATCTGCGCCACGATCACTGCGTTCTGGGCCAGCGCCCGGTCCATCAGAGCAGCTTCCTCGGCGTCGATCTCATGGCCCTGCGCGCGCTGCTCCTCCGCGGTGCCGTAGCCCGTGACATCCAGCGGCGCGAGCCCGGCCTGCTTCAGCACGGTAACGGTTTCGCGCACCGCCTCGGCCTCGTCCACACCCGAGGCATAACACATCAGCCCCGCCCCCGAGGCACCTTCGGGCAGCCCATCGTCGGGCTTGCGACCGACCTCGACGAGCAGGGTATAGACGTGGTGCGGTTTCTTCGGTTTTTCGGTCATAGGCGAACCTTTTCAAGAACCGGCTTCGGGAAACAACCAATAGAGCGGCTCAGGCTTTCTCTGAATCGAAAGAGGATTCCCATACGGTGCGTTGTGTGATTCAGAATTCATACTGGTGAAGGAGGCCAGCATGGATGACGAAACCGTATTCAGACGACCTTCG
>NZ_DSDD01000198.1:0-2942 GCF_011048875.1 Rhodovulum sp. | reverse complement strand
TATATCTATGGCGACCGCAACGGCATCCACATCATCGACCTGACGCAGACCGTCCCGATGCTGGACGCCGCGCTGAACGTCATCCGCGAGACCGTTGCCAAGGGCGGCCGCATTCTCTTCGTCGGCACCAAGCGGCAGGCGCAGAAGCCGATCGCGGACGCCGCCGAACGCTGCGCGCAATACTACATGAACCATCGCTGGCTGGGCGGCACGCTGACCAACTGGAAGACCGTGTCGCAATCGATCAAGCGCCTGAACGAGATCGACGAGCAGATGGCGATAGGCGCCGAGGGCCTGACCAAGAAGGAACGGCTCGGGATGGAACGCGAGCAGGCCAAGCTGCAGGCCTCGCTTGGTGGCATCCGCGAAATGGGCGGCCTGCCGGACCTGCTGTTCATCATCGACGTCAACAAGGAAGACCTGGCCATCCTGGAAGCCCGCAAGCTGGGCATCCCGGTGGTGGCGGTGGTCGATACCAACTGCTCGCCCAACGGCGTGGATTACGTGATCCCCGGCAATGACGACGCCGCCCGCGCGATCCAGCTGTATTGCGATCTGGCCGCCCGTGCGGCGCTGGACGGCATGTCTGCGCAGATGGATGCCGCAGGCGTCGATATCGGCGCGCTGGACGAGGCGCCGGTCGAGGAACTGCTGGCCGAGGCCACGGAACAACCCGCAAAAGAGACCGCCGGGGCCTGAGCCCGGCCTGTCACGGGATTGATACCGGGCGCGGATATCGCCGCGCCCGGAACCTTATTCGACAATCGAGGAGAGCCGAGCCATGGCAATCACGGCGAGCATGGTGAAAGATCTGCGCGACAGGACCGGCGCGGGCATGATGGACGCCAAGAAGGCGCTGACCGAAACCGATGGCGACATGGAAGCGGCCATCGACTGGCTGCGCACCAAGGGGCTGGCCAAGGCCGCCAAGAAATCCGGCCGCACCGCTGCCGAGGGCCTGGTGGCCGTCGAGGTCACGGGCGGCAAGGGCGTCGCCGTCGAGGTGAACTCGGAGACGGATTTCGTGGCCAAGAACGCCGAGTTCCAGGCCATGGTGGCGGGCATCGCCAAGGCGGCGATGGGCGCGGCCGATCTGGACGCGCTGATGGCCGCCGATCTGGGCGGCAAGTCGGTCGCCGACACGCTGACCGACAAGATCGCCACCATCGGCGAGAACATGACGCTGCGCCGCATGGCCCGCATCGAGGGCGAGACCGTGGTCAGCTATGTCCACAACGCCGCCATGCCCGGCATGGGCAAGATCGGTGTTCTGGTGGCGATGACCGGTGGCGACGCGGCGTTCGGCAAGCAGGTCGCGATGCACGTTGCCGCGGCGAACCCCGCCTCGCTGAGCGCGGCGGATCTCGACCCCGCGCTGGTCGAGAAGGAACGCCAGGTCCAGATCGACATCGCCCGCGAAAGCGGCAAGCCCGATGCGGTGATCGAGAAGATGATCGAGGGGCGAATGAAGAAGTACCTGTCCGAGGTCACGCTTCTGGGTCAGGCCTTCGTGATGAATCCCGACCTGACCGTCGAGGCGGCCGCTGCCGAGGCTGGCGCCACGATCACCGGTTTCGTCCGGCTTGAGGTCGGCGAGGGCATCGAGAAGGTCGACGAAGACTTCGCCGCCGAAGTCGCCAAGGCGGTCCAGGGCTGATCGCCACCCGGACCCGGGGACAAACAAATTGGGGGCGGTCGTCGGGGCAGGGGTCCTGGCCGCCCCCGGTCGTTCCGGACGCACATGTCACATGCCGCAAGGGGCGGCCTTCGGCACATGCACGGCAAAGCCGGAGGCGGTGCAGCCACCCCTTGGCCACACCGCCCCCACACTTCCCACCGTCCCCCAATAGGTCGAACCGCGCGAAGCGGACGGCACCATGCGACCGAGTATAGGCCGCATCGTGCTGGTCCCGGTCTCCCGGGGAGCAGACACGCCGCCTAAATCAAGGGGTCATGCCAGCCCTTCAGTTCCTTGGCCCAAGGCCACCACTCACGGAACGCGCGGATATTCGCCGATTCATGCACCGTGTAGGTAGTGGGGGAATCCTTACCTGCAGCATGCGCATTGGCCAGATCGAATCAGGACGGCATCACCCGCGCGTGCTGAAAATCTGGTTCTGGAACCATGCTTTCAGCACCGCCTGCGCGGTCGTCTCGACATCCAGCGTCTCGCGCGCAAGGCGCAGATGCTTTTCCACCGTTGCGGGCGTCACGCCCAGGATCGTCGCGATATCCTGGGCGGTCTTGCCGTCGCCCACCCATTCCAGCACCTCGCGCTGGCGCGGTGTCAGCGGCGGGCGGGTCGAGAGATAGGGCAGGTTCTGGACCTTGAGATGCATCACCTCGTTCATCAGGAAGATCTCGTCACCATCTTCGGCCCAGATGGCATCCACGTCGTCCTGCGTCAGACCCTCGCGCGCCACCAGCCCGATCGCCCCCTTGGCGCGCATCGAGGTGTCCCGAAACGCGATGGAATATCCCGCCACGATGCCCATCGACCGGTTGAATTCCAGCGTGCGTTCCTCTTCCGGGGTCAGTTCCCCGCGCGCCCGGCGTTCGCGCAGTTCGCGCCAACTGCATACCCCCTCGTTCTCGGCCGCCCAGCGCACCATGGGCGCGTTGCGATACATCTCCTGGTCGACGAAGGCGCGGGTATAGTCGGGTCTGAGATTGGACAGCACCAGAAGATCGTTCCGGTCGCCAAGCGAATTGGCCGTACGGAACCGTGTGAACCCGTAGATCAGCCCGTCGAACCCGTAGGCCGCCATCCGTTGCGTGTGCTGCGCCCACAACTCTTCCACGGTCTGCGCCGCGACGATGGTCTTGAGATGCTCGAGTGGCATGGCACCTCCGTGAATGCGGGAACGCGGAAGCTCGGGGTTCGCGGGTCAAGGTCGTCGAGATGATCCGCCAGAACCTCCGGGCGCCGCAATCCCCGGACG
>NZ_DSDD01000191.1:0-2952 GCF_011048875.1 Rhodovulum sp. | reverse complement strand
TCGAGGCGCAGGAGCTTTACGATCAGGGCTATCGCGGCCAGGGCGTGGGGGTGGCGATCCTCGACAGCGGGTTCCTGCCCCGCAACGGCTTTGACCCGAGGGTGGTAGAGGAGCGCGACTTCACCGGCGAGGGGCGCCCACGTCACAGCAGCAACTGGCACGGCGGCACGGTGGCCACCTGTCTTTCCGTGCTGGCGCCCGAGACACGGCCGGGCGATTTCCGCGTGATCCCGGCCGAGGCGCCGATGCGGCGCGAGGATGTGATCGCCGCCCTGGACGCGGTGGTGGCCGCCTTCCCGACATACCGCATCGCAAACCTGTCGCTGTCCTTCGCGCCCCGCGGATGCCCGGACGCCTGCCCGCTGTGCCAGGCGGTCGCGCGGGCCTATCGGGCGGGGGGTCTGGTGGTGGTGGCCGCGAGCAATGAAGGACCCGCGCCCGACACGTTGACCTGCCCCGCGCGGGCGCATTGGGCGCTGACGGTCACCGCCACCCTGCCCGAGACGGTCAATGACTATTGGCGCGATCACCGCCGGGCACGGATCTGGGCCCGGCATGTGACGGGCCGGTTCGGCCGGTCCTGCGGGACGTCCTGCAGCGCGGGCTACATGTCCGGACAGGCAGCGATGCTGTTCTCGGCCTTTCCGGGGCAAGCGCCGACACGTTGCGTTTCGCCCTGCTCGAAGCCGCCCATGTCGCCGAAACCGAGGGGCGCGCGACGGCCCGCACGGCGCAGGCCCATGCCCAGCTTGCCCGGCTTCAGGGACTCGTGCGCGCGGGCGCCATCGTCACGAAATCGAACGCGCTGTTTCCCGTGGTCGAGAAATCCTGATCCCCTGCCCGCTCAGAACGCCCTGAAGGTCAGCGTCGTCAACGAGCGTTCGATGCCGGGGATGTCGAGCAGCCGGTCGTTGATGTACTTGCCGATATCCTCGCCCTCGGGGATGTAGAGCTTGAGCAGGAGGTCATAGACCCCGCTGGTCGAGTAAAGCTCCGAATGCAGTTCGCGCAGCACGATATCCTCGGCCACCTCGTAGGTCTTGCCCGGTCGGCAGCGCAGTTGCACGAAGACACAGGTGGACATCTCTCGGCTCCTCTCGACGTCTGGGGCAAACCTATTGAGGCCGCCCCGCCCCGGCAAGCGGCAAAAGCCGCGCCCGGGGCTTGGACAGGACGGGGCCGCGGTGTAAGGGAGGCGCGACAAGCCCAGGGAGGCCCCGATGCGGACAGCGACGATCACGCGCAAGACCGCCGAGACCGATATATCGGTCGCGGTCAATCTGGACGGCAGCGGCGCCTATGACATGGCGACCGGCGTGGGCTTCTTCGACCACATGCTGGACCAAATTGCGCGCCATTCTCTGATCGACATGCGGGTGCGCTGCACGGGCGACACCCGTATCGACGACCACCACTCGGTCGAGGATGTGGGCATCGCGCTGGGCCAGGCGCTGGCGCAGGCTCTGGGCGACAAGCGCGGCATACGCCGCTACGGCGCGTGCCTGTTGCCGATGGACGATGCGCTGGTGCGCGCCGCGCTGGACCTGTCGGGGCGGCCCTACCTGGTGTGGAACGTCGACTTCCCGACCGCGAAGATCGGCAGCTTCGACACCGAACTGGTGCGCGAGTTCTTCCAGGCGCTCTCCACCCATGGTGGGATCACGCTGCATGTGGAGTGCCTGCACGGGATCAACAGCCACCACATTGCCGAGGCCGCCTTCAAGGCAGTCGCGCGCAGCTTGCGCGAGGCGGTCGAGACCGATCCGCGCAAGGCCGACGCGATCCCGTCCACCAAGGGGGCATTGTAGGGGCATGCTGACCGCCATCGTCGATTACGAGTCGGGCAACCTGCACTCGGCCCAGAAGGCGTTCGAGCGGGTGGCGCGCGAGACCGGCGAGGGCGAGGTCGTCGTGACTTCGGACCCCGACATGGTGCGCCGCGCCGACCGGGTGGTGCTGCCGGGCGATGGAGCTTTCCCGGCCTGCCGACGCGAATTGTTCGACCATCGCGGCCTGTTCGAGGCAATCGAGGAGGTGGTGATCGCCCGCGCCCACCCCTTTCTCGGCATCTGCATCGGAATGCAGATGATGGCAACGCGCGGGCTGGAATACGAAGAGACGCCCGGGTTCGACTGGATCGGTGGCGACGTGGTGCGCATCATGCCCCAAGGCGCTCACATGAAGGTCCCTCACATGGGCTGGAACGATCTGGTGATCGACGCGCCGCATCCGCTGCTGGACGGCATCACCACGGGCGAGCACGCCTATTTCGTCCATTCCTTCCAGTTCCGCGTGGCAGACCCGGCGCATTTGCTGGCCCATGTCGATTACGGCGGACCGGTTACGGCCATCGTCGGCCGCGACACCATGGTCGGCACCCAGTTCCACCCGGAGAAGAGCCAGGCCACGGGGCTAAGGTTGATCGCCAACTTCCTGGCCTGGACGCCCTGAGGGCATCGACCGGTTCGACGGCCGCACCGTCCATTCGTGCGAACCACTGCGGCGGCGGTCACGCAAGGTTCCGCAGCCAGCACAACAAGCGGTTCGGGCTTTGCACCCGCCGTGCCGACCCAACCCGACAACGATCAATATCGACCCCGACAACCATCGGCGTGAACGGGAGGCGGCGACCATGCCGGTCAGGCGCATCAGGCATGGCACACCGCGTCCGCACCATGGGCGCGTCGCATCAGGGCAGCCAGCCGCACCCAGTCCGTGGCCCTGCTTTCGTACGGGCGGGAAGGGATGGTGCTGTGAGAGAGGATTGAACTCTCGACCTCTCCCTTACCAAGGGAGTGCTCTACCACTGAGCTACCACAGCCTTCTGATCCGGTTCGCCAACCCCGATGCAATCACGCAAAGGCGTAGCGTCAGGAACCGCCCTGCCCCGTCAAGCACCCGGCAAACCTCAGCCACATTGTGGAAGCGACTTGCCGCCCGCGCTGCTCCAGC
>NZ_DSDD01000405.1:0-2954 GCF_011048875.1 Rhodovulum sp. | reverse complement strand
TCGAACATCGGACCGATCTGGCGGGTCTTTTGTCGTCTTGCCTCACGGATCTGCGCGCGCCGGGCAAGGTGCGGCACAGCCTGGAAGACATTATCCGGTTCCGGATCATGATGATCGCGGCCGGATACGAGGACGGCAACGATGCCGCCGATCTGCGCCATGACCCAGGCTTCAGGCTCGCCCTCGAGCGGGGTCCCGAGACCGGCGCGGCGCTCAGCTCCCAGCCCACGATCTCGCGGATGGAGAACCTCGCCGACACAAGGGCCCTGATCCGGATGGCGCATGAGATGGTGCGGTTTTACTGCGCGTCCCTTGCCCGTGCGCCGCGTCAGATCGTGCTCGATATCGACGACAAGTTTGACGCCGTCCATGGCCATCAGCAGTTGCGCCTGTTCAATGCCTATTACGATGAATACGGCTTCCAGCCGATCACGGTCCTTGATGGTGACGGGCGTCTTGTCGGGGCAGTTCTGCGCCCGGCGCGCCGCCCGACCGGCAAGGAGGCCGCCGCCCATATCCGGCGTCTGATCCGGGCGATCCGCCGCCACTGGCCGAAGGTCGAGATCGTGCTGCGCGCCGACAGCCATTATGGCGTTCCGGAGGTTCTGGACCTGTGCGACAGGCTCGGTCTGCGCTACGTGTTCGGCCTGTCGAAGAACCCGCGGCTGCGGGAGCAGGTGCAAACCCTGAAGGCTTCCACGGCGGACCGCTATGCCCGCAAGACCGACCAGAAACTGCGCCGGTTCAAGGCCTTCTTCTACGCGGCCCGGTCCTGGTCGAAAGAACGCCGGGTGATCGCCCGGGTCGAGGTTGGTCCCATGGGGCGTGATACGCGCTATATCCTGACCAATCTGACGGGCGGGCGCGGCAAACACCTCGACGAGACGCTCTACTGCGCGCGCGGCCGGGCCGAAAACCACATCAAGGGCTGGAAGAGCCATCTCGCCTCCGACCGCACGTCCTGCACGAAGGCCAGTGCCAATCAGATGCGCGTTCACCGGGCTTACGCGGCCCCACCGGGGCCACGGTCCCGGCTCACTGTTGCACGGGTGCCGCCTACTGGTTGTGGTGGACGCTGCGCGCCGCATGTCCAAAACGCTCCCCGTGGCGGCACGCCCAGTTCGACAGGTTGCGCCTGCATCTGGTCAAGCTGGCGGCGACCATCGTCGAGAAGAAAACCCGGATCATCATGACGTTGCCGGCCTCATGCCCGCGCCAGAACCTTATCCGGCTCCTGTTCGACGCGCTCGCCCCGCCACACCCGGCATGACGCCCACCATCGCGCCCCGCTCACCCTGAAACATCAACTTGAAAAGCCCCAGATGACACCGCCGTCCGCCGTTAACCCGGACGCAGATCACGCGCGCGCTCGTCATTGCTCCATCGCACAAAACACCGTCTCACGGCCAATCATATGGGGTCGTGAATAATCCGGGCGAGGACGCCCGGGACCGGATCGCCAAGGCCGGAAGGACCGTGCGCCGCTCCGTGCGTCACAGGGCGGCCGGGAAACCGCGCGCGGACCTAGCGCCCGTCCGTCTCCTGCGGCGTCTCCGCGCGGTCACGCTCGATCAGGACCGTCGCGAGGATATCGGCCATCGCCCGGGCCTCGAAGGCCGAGGTGACCCCGCCCACGCCGATCCGTCGTCCGATCCGCCACCAGATCCCCGGCACCCAGGCAAGCGGCCTGCCCGCCTTCAGCAGGACGGTGAACCCGTTGGATGGCTTGAGCGCGAAGGCCCCGCGCTCGACGCGCAGGATCTCGTCCAACCGGGCCAGTTCGCGGCCGGCGCTGTCGACCAGACCGGCACGGGTCAGCCGCAGCGCGCATGTCGTGGCGCGGCGCATTGCCTCACCCAGCACCAGGGTTGCAAGGCCCAGCACCGCCAGGAATCCGCGCCAGACCAGGTCTTCCGGCGGCTGCACCAGCGCCACCAGCAAGAGCAGCAAGGCCAGCATCATCAGGACGCCCAACGCAAAGATCCGGCGCGGTGCGGACACATGCAAAACGGCGAGTTCGTCACTCATCGGCCCTTGCCGCCTCCCCTTGGTGGATCGCAGGGCATCGTGTAGCCGGGGCCGCGGGCAGGGCCAAGGCAAAACCGCGGCTCGGATTCGGGCGAACATTCGCCTAGACTGCACCGGCGGCGGGCAAATCGGGTGCGATCAGGCCGCGGAACCCGAGACGCGGCGAAAAGGCACCTTGCCCGCAGCGCATAACGAGGCATCCTGATGCAGAAGCCAATTCGCTTTGGTGGACAGGATCAACGTAGGTGGACCATGACTGACAAGATGCAAATGCCCTCGCAGCTCTCCGACGACGCGACCCCGCTCTCGTCCAAGATGAACTGGCCGCTGCTGAGCGACCGCAAGTCGAATGTCGAGCTGTCGACGGCCGATCCGACCCCGTTCTCTTCGAAGATGAATTGGCCGCTGCTCGGCGGGCGCGGCGAGGGCCATGTCGAGTTGATGACCGACAAGCCCACCATCTTCTCCAGCAAGATGGGCTGGCCGCTGCTCAGCGACAGGGCAACCATGTTCGACACCCAGCTGAACACCACCCAGGGCGGCGCGGCCAGCAGCACGGGCGATGGCGGCTTCAGCAAGTTCCTGCGCGGCATCATGACCGGCGAGGTGCAGAAGTAAGAAAGCGCCCCATGGCCGGTTCCCGCGCCCGGCGAATCGCTTCGCCGGGCGTCGTCTTTTCCCGGCGCCGTCCACCCCGCCGTCAGGCGGCGACCGCCTTGCGCACCATGTCCCAGTAAAGCCCCGCGACCCGCTCGCGGCTGAGCCGTCCGGCATCGCGATACCATGTCGTCACGCCGGTCAGCATGGCGATCACCGCCAGCGTGGAGAGCTTGATATCGGGCAGGTCGAACACCCCCGCCGCCTGCCCCGCCCGCAGGATGTCCTCCAATTCGGTTTCATAGCGTTTCCTGAGCGCCTCGATCCCG
>NZ_DSDD01000125.1:0-2956 GCF_011048875.1 Rhodovulum sp. | reverse complement strand
GCAACCGGTCATGGCCGCGGGCGCGGATCTTGTCGGTTGCGGTCCCTGTCAGGATGTCGACCAGGTGCTGGGTGCCGAAGCTTTCGCCCGTGCGCAGCATGGCCGACAGCGCCTTGCGCACGGCTTCGGTCGCGTCGAACCGTTCGGGCGGGCTGTCGCAGAGGTCGCAATGGCCGCAGGGTTCCAGCGCGGCCTCGCCGAAATAGCGCAATAGCGTCTGACGGCGGCAGAACGGTGCCTCGGCCAGACCCAGCAGCGCGTTCAGCCGGGCGTGATCGGCGGCGCGGCGTTCGGGCGGCGCGGGGCTTTCGTCGATCTGGGTGCGGCGCAGGCGGATGTCGTCGGCGCCATACAGCGTCAGCGTCTCGGCCGGTGCGCCATCGCGACCCGCGCGGCCGATTTCCTGGTAATAGGACTCGATGGATTTCGGCAGGTCTGCATGGGCCACCCAGCGGATATCGGGCTTGTCGATACCCATGCCGAAGGCGACGGTGGCCACCACGATCAGCCCGTCCTCGGTCTGGAACCGCGCCTCGACATCCCTGCGCGGCCCGGCCTCCATCCCGCCGTGATAGGCGCAGGCGGCGTGTCCGGCCTGCGTCAGCGCGGCGGCCAGGCTTTCGGTCTTGGCGCGGGTCGCGCAATAGACGATGCCCGACTGGCCGCGGCGGGCGGCGGCAAAGGCCAGGATCTGGCGGCGCGGCTGGTCCTTGGGGGCAAAGGCAAGGTGGATGTTCGGCCGGTCAAAGCCCCTCAGGAAGGTTTGCGGTGCGACCCCGTCGAACAGCCGGGCCACGATCTCGTCGCGGGTTTCGGCATCCGCCGTCGCGGTAAAGGCCGCCAGCGGCACGCCCAGCGCGCGACGCAACTCGCCGATGCGCAGGTAGTCGGGGCGGAAATCGTGGCCCCACTGGCTGACGCAATGGGCCTCGTCCACGGCGATCAGCCCGACGCCGATCCGGCGCAGCAGGTTCAGCGTGCTGCCCGAGGCCAGCCGTTCAGGCGCCATGTAAAGGAGTTTCAGCGCGCCCGCATCCAGCGCGGCAAAGACCTCGCGCGTCTCGTCCTCGGTATTGCCGGAGGTGAGCGCGCCCGCGGCCACGCCCGCCTCGGCCAACCCGCGCACCTGGTCGCGCATCAGCGCGATCAGCGGCGAGATGACGACCGTCACGCCCTCGCGCAGCAGCGCGGGCAACTGGAAGCAGAGCGACTTGCCCCCGCCGGTCGGCATTATGGCCAGCGTGTTCCGCCCCGCAGCGACAGCCGCCACGATCTCTTGCTGGCCCGGCCGGAAGGCGTCGAATCCGAACACGGACGACAGAAGGTCGTGGGCTGAGGCCATTGTCCCCTTGGGATGCTCGGATTACCGCTCGGTTTTGCCCGACCTTCCCATAGAGGGGCGGCCGGGACAAGCCCAAGGGCGCAGCGCGGCCTTAATAGAAGGCCGAGGCGAGCGTGGGCAGAAGGATGTCGCGCAGCGCGATCACGATCACGAAGACGACCAGCGGCGACAGGTCGAGCGCGCCGGTATCGGGCAGGATCCGCCGGATCGGGCCATAGACCGGTTCAAGCAGGCGCGACAGCCCGTCCCAGATCTGCATCACCACCGGCTGGCGCGTGTTGAGCACCTGAAACGAGATCAGCCAGCTGAGGATGATGTGGACGATCATGATGAAGAACACGACGTCCAGGATCAGTTTCAACAACGCAAAGATCGCCAGCATCATGTCAGGGCCTTCCGGATCGGGTTTTCCGACAGGTAATCCGGGCGGGCGCCCGGCGCAACCGCCATGACGCCGCGTTTTCCCTTGACGCCCGGCGCCCGCCGCGCGAGGCAACCCCCGCCCGACCGGAGCCTGCCGATGTATCCCTTTCTGCGTCTCGCCAAGGAATTTTACGTCCACCGCAACGCCCCGCCCCTGCCGCTGACGGGCACCCATGTCTCGCATCACATGTGCTGGCCCTGGGATCTGGACCTGTGGATGGAGCTGAACAACGGGCGCACGCTGACGCTGCTGGATCTGGGGCGGCTGCCGCTGGCGAAACGGGTGGGGCTGATCGGGGCGCTGCGCGAACGGGGCTGGGGGCTGACCATGGCGGGGGTGACGGTGCGCTACCGGCGGCGCGTCCGGATGTTCGACCGGTTCGAGATCCGCTCGCGCTGCGTCGGCTGGGATGCGCGGTTCATCTATATCGAACAGGGCATGTGGCGCGGCGAGGAATGCTGCAATCACGCGCTCTACCGCTCGGCCGTGACGGATGCGAACGGCATCGTTGCGCCCGCCCGCGTGATGGAGGCGATGGGACTGGACGCAACCTCCCCGCCCTTGCCGGGCTGGGTGGACGCGTGGATCGCCGCCGAGGCGCACCGCCCCTGGCCGCCGATGGCTGATTGAGGCCGATCAGGGCGGTTGCACCCCCGCCGAAAGCCATGTCTTATTCCGCAAAGTCACGGAACGGGGCAGGCAGAATGGACGGGGCGGCCAAGCGGCGCATCTGGGGCTGGTGGTTCTTCGACTGGGCGTCGCAGCCCTATGCGACACTGTTGCTGACCTTCATCTTCGCCCCCTACGTCAAGGAGCTGCTTGGCGACGGCACCGCGGCGCAGGCGGCCTGGGGCTACGGGGTCGGAGCCGCGGGCATCGTGATCGCGGTGCTGGCCCCGATCCTCGGCGCCGTTGCGGACAAGAGCGGCCACCGCATGCCCTGGATCGTGCTGTTCTCGGCCTGTTATGTTCTGGGCGCGGGGGGGCTGTGGCTGGCCCATCCCGAGACCTTCAGCCTGCCGCTGATCCTGTTCCTGTTCGGGCTTGGCATTGTGGGGATGGAGTTCGCGACGATCTTCACCAACGCGTTGCTGCCCGATCTGGGGCCGCGCAACCAGCTTGGCCGCATCTCGGGCACCGGCTGGGCGTTCGGCTATGTCGGCGGGCTGCTTGCGCTGGTGGCGATGCTG
>NZ_DSDD01000101.1:0-2957 GCF_011048875.1 Rhodovulum sp. | reverse complement strand
TGTCGGCCAGCCAGCCCTTTGGCGAGTGGCTGGAAAAGGTGCACGAGCTGGACGACACCCTGTCGGGCCCGGACGAGGTGACGCTGTACGAGGGCGGCGAGCTGCGCAAGCGGCAGATCGCGGCGGGCTTCACCATCGAGGAGGTCGAGACGATCCTCGCGCCGATGGCCGAGGAGGCAAAGGAGGCGGTGGCGTCCATGGGCGACGACACGCCCAGCGCGGTGCTGTCCGAGAAATACCGCCCGCTCAGCCATTTCTTCCGGCAGAACTTCGCCAGGTGACGACTCCGCCGATCGACAGCCTGCGCGAATACCGGGTGATGAGCCTGAAGACGCGGTTCGGCAACCTCAAGAACGTGCTGGACGAGGATGGCAGCCAGACGCGGATCATCGTCCTGGAAAGCCCCTTCCTGGGCAATGCGCAGTTCGAGGCGATCGCGGCGCAGTTCACCTCGCCGATGACCGAGATCGACTGCACCTTCCCGGCGGGCGCGGGGCAGGACGCGCTGCGCGAGGATCCGGCGCGGCCTGCTGGAGTGTTCGCTGACCGAAGCAGTTGCGCGCTATCGCAAGGCGATCGACCTCGGGCTGCTCAAGATCATGTCGAAGATGGGCATCTCGGTGATCTCGTCCTATCGCGGCGGGCTGAATTTCGAGGCGGTGGGGCTGAGTCGCGCGATGTGCGCGGAATATTTCCCCGGCATGCACAGCCGGATCTCGGGGATCGGGGTGTCGGGCATCCAGAAGAAGCTGGAGGAGGTGCACCGCCAGGGCTGGCGCGGGGGGCGCGACGTGCTGCCGGTGGGCGGCTTCTACAAGGCGCAGCGCTCGGGCGAGACCCATGCCTGGGAGGCCAGGACCATGGCGCTGTTGCAGAAGGCGTGCGACAGCGCGTCCTTCGAGATCTGGAAGCAGTTCTCGGCCGCGATGCGGGCGCATCCGCCGATCCATCTGCGCGACCTTCTGGACATCAGGCCGCTGGGCAAGCCGGTGCCGATCGAGGAGGTGGAATCGATCACCTCGATCCGCAAGCGGTTCGTGACGCCGGGGATGAGCCTGGGCGCGCTGAGCCCCGAGGCGCACAAGACGCTGAACGTGGCGATGAACCGGATCGGGGCCAAGTCCGACAGCGGCGAGGGCGGCGAGGATCCGGCGCAGCTGATCTATGACCTGAAGCAGATCAACCCGCGCGCCAAGGTCTGCGTCAAGCTGGTGGCCTCCAGCGGCGTGGGCACCATCGCGGCGGGCGTGGCCAAGGCCAAGGCCGACGTGATCCTGATCTCGGGCCACAACGGCGGCACCGGGGCAAGCCCGGCCACGTCGATCAAATATGCCGGCCTGCCCTGGGAAATAGGCCTGACCGAGGCGCATCAGGTCCTGGCCATGAACAACCTGCGCGAGCAGGTGACGCTGCGCACCGATGGCGGGCTCAGGCCGGGGCGCGGTCGCTGGACGAGGTGATCGGGCGGGCGGATCTGCTGACCCAGATCAGCCACGGCTCGGCACATCTGGACGATCTGGACCTGAATCCGCTGCTGATACAGGTCGATGCCAACGACCGGCCGCGGCTGGACCGGTCGCGGCCGCGAAACCCGGTGTCCGACACGCTGGACGCCGAGATCCTGCGCGATGCGCATCGCTTCTTCGAGGATGGCGAGAAGATGCAGGTGTCCTATGCGGTGCGCAACACGCATCGGTCCATCGGCACGCGGGTATCGAGCCACATCGTCCAGAAATTCGGGATGCGCAACAAGCTGCAGCCCGACCACCTGACGGTGAAGCTGGCCGGCAGCGCGGGGCAGTCGCTGGGCGCGTTCGGAGCGCCGGGGTGGTGGTCGAGGGCTGCGGCTCGAACGGCTGCGAATACATGACCGGCGGGATTGCGGTGATCCTGGGACGGATCGGAGCCAATTTCGGCGCGGGGATGACCTGTGGGATGGCCTATCTCTACGACCCCGAAGGCCAGACGCGCGACCTGATGAACATGGAGACGCTGGTCACCTGTCGGGTCAGCGTCCAGCACTGGGAGGCCGAGCTGAAGGGCCTGATTGCGCGCCATGCCGAGGAGACCGGCAGCCGCAAGGCGGGCGAGATCCTCGACAACTGGGATCTGGAAAGGGGCAATTTCCTGCAGGTCTGCCCGCGCGAGATGCTGCCTCACCTGACCCATCCGCCGGGCATCGAGGAACGCGCGGTTCCGGCGGAATAGGGTCTGATCCGGCCCGAAATGCGGCCCCCGCGGCACCATCCGCGGGGCCGTTTCATTTCGGGCGATGGTCAAGCGTTTCACGCTCGGGTATCAGACGGACCATGGCACGACGAAAGACAGCGACGCGGAAGAAGGCGACCCGCAAGGGCGGCGGGGGGCGGTTCAGGCTGCCCACGCTGCCGCGTCCGCGGATCACGCTGCGCCGTCTGGTCTGGGGCGCGGTGGCGCTGGCCATCGTCGCGCCCTCCGTGCTGAACCCGCCGGTGACCTGGACGATGTGGACCGAGGCCCGCCGCCTGGGCGGCATCGAGCATCGCTGGGTGGCGATCGAGGATGTCTCGCCCGCGATGCGGCGCGCGGTCGTGGCGGCGGAGGATGCGAATTTCTGCCTGCACTGGGGCTTTGACATGCGCGCGATCCGTGGCGCGCTGGAGGCTGGCGGGCGCTATGGCGCCTCCACGATCAGCCAGCAGACGGTCAAGAATGTCTATCTGTGGCAAAGCCGAAGCTGGCCGCGCAAGGCGCTGGAGGCGGTGCTGACCCCGCTGGTGGAACTGACCTGGTCCAAGCGGCGCATCCTGGAGGTCTATCTGAACGTGGCCGAGTTCGGCGAGGGTGTCTTTGGCGTCGATGCGGCGGCGCGGCATTATTTCGGCGTGCCCCCCGACCGGCTGAGCGCGGCGCAGGCTGCGGCGCTGGCCGTGATGCTGCCCGCGCCGAAGACGCGCAACGCCGCCCGGCTGACGCCG
>NZ_DSDD01000300.1:0-2979 GCF_011048875.1 Rhodovulum sp. | reverse complement strand
GAAGATAGCGGGTTCGCTTTCTGTTCTCAAGCTTTCGCGCCATCAACACCCCATCACGCAAGGATTTTGTCAACCCTTGCGTGCTAGAGGGGTTGCACCGGGGGCGCGCGCCGATCACTCTGCGCCCGAACCAAAGGACAGGGGAGCGCCATGAGGAAAGTCGCACTGGGCCGGACCGGTCTGTGGGTGTCCTGCCTGTGCCTGGGCAGCATGACCTGGGGCAGCCAGAACACCCAGGAAGAGGGCCATGCCCAGATCGACCTGGCGCTCGACCGGGGCGTGAACTTCATCGACACCGCGGAAATGTATCCCGTCGCCCCGGTGCGCGAGGAAACCGTCGGCCGGACCGAGCGGATCATCGGCAACTGGCTGCAATCCTCCGGCCGCCGCCATGACGTGATCCTGGCCACCAAGATCACCGGCGAGGGCCAGCGCGCGGTGCGCGAGGGCGCGCCGATCTCGCCCGCAACCATCCGCGAGGCGGTCGAAGGCTCGCTCCGGCGGCTGCGCACCGACCATATCGACCTCTACCAGTTCCACTGGCCCAATCGCGGCTCCTATCATTTCCGCAAGTCCTGGGCCTATGACCCCTCGGGGCAGGACCGCGACGCGATTCTGGCCGACATGCAGAACTGCCTGGAAACGCTGGCCGACCTGGTGCAGGAGGGCAAGATCCGCCATTTCGGCCTGTCGAACGAAACCGCCTGGGGCATCTGCCAGTGGCTGGGGCTGGCCGACCGCCACGGCCTGCCGCGGGCGCAGACGATTCAGAACGAATATTCGCTGCTCTGCCGCCTTTACGACACCGATCTCGCCGAACTGGGCGTGAACGAGGATCTGACGCTGCTGGCCTATACGCCGCTGGCCGCGGGGCTTCTGACCGGGAAATACGCGGGCGATGTCACCCCCGAGGGCACGCGCCGCGCCCGCCAGTCCGACCTGAACGGCCGCATCACCCCCCGGGTCTGGGAGGCGGTCTCGGCCTATCTGGGCATCGCCAAGGCGCATGGGCTGGACCCGGTCCAGATGGCCATCGCCTTCGTCGCCCAGCGGCCCTTTCCGGTGATCCCGATCCTGGGCGCGACCTCGACCGCGCAGCTGGACACCGCGCTGGGCGCGGCCGATCTGACCCTGTCGGACGCGGTGCTGGCCGATATCGCCGCGGCGCACAAGGTCCACCCGATGCCGTTCTGATCCCGCGCCGCAGCGGGCGGCCAAGCGTTGCATCTCCGGCACGCCTGGCCCCTTGCGCGTCCGCCTCCCGCGTCCGGGGCTTGCCACGCCCTGCGACGGCGCCATCATCAGGGTTGCGGACAGGGGGGAAGATCATGCCGCGTCGGACGAACCGCAGGCCGGGTGGGCGCGCCGCCACGCCATCCCTGCGCCCAGAGCATCCGGATCGTCGCGCATGAACCATGTCGCGGCCATTCTCGGGGCGGGCGTGATCGGCGCGGGCTGGGCGGCGCGGTTCGCGCTGATGGGCTGGCAGGTGCGGATCTTCGACCCCGATCCGGCCGCCGCCGCCCGGGTCGGGGCCGCGCTGGAGAATGCCCGCCGCGCCCTGCCGGGGCTGCATGACAGCCCGCTGCCGCCCGAGGGCGCGGTGATCCTGGCCGACCGGATCTCGCGGGCGGTGCAGGGCGCGGACTGG
This sequence comes from Rhodovulum sp., assembly GCF_011048875.1. Lineage (NCBI taxonomy): Bacteria > Pseudomonadati > Pseudomonadota > Alphaproteobacteria > Rhodobacterales > Paracoccaceae > Rhodovulum > Rhodovulum sp. The sequence goes on along the minus strand of NZ_DSDD01000300.1, from coordinate 1,328 downwards.
ATCCAGGAAAGCGTGCCCGAGCGGCTGGAACTCAAGCGCACGCTCTATCAGAAGGTGCAGGAGAATTGCGCCCGTAACGTGATCCTGGCCTCGTCCTCGGCCGGGTTCACGCCGTCCGCCCTGCAGGGGCCGGGGGCGCGGCGCTGCCCGGTGCTGGTCGCCCGGCCCGCCGATCCGGTCTATCTGCTGCCGCTGGTCGAACTGGTCGCCGCTCCCGACGCGCCGCCCGCAACGCTGGCGCGCGCCCGCGATCTGCTGGCCGGGATCGGCATGGCGCCGCTGCTGCTGCGAGCCGGGACCGAGGGCCAGATCGCGGACCGGCTGACCGGGGCGCTGTGGCGCGAGGCGCTGTGGCTGGTGCAGGAGGGCATCGCCACCACCGCCGAGATCGACCGCGCGATCCGCCTTGGCCCGGGCCTGTCCTGGGCGCAGGCCGGGCCGTTCGGGGCGCGGCTTCTGGCGGGCGGCGAAGAGGGGCTGGCCCCCGCGCTGGCCCGGCTGGGAACCGAGACGCGGCTGGCCGACCTGCCCGAGGCGAGCGAGACGCTGGCCCGGACCTTGGCCGAACAATCCGATGCGGCCACGGGCGGGGTGCCTGTGGCCGAGCTGCTGCGCGCGCGCGATACCGATCTGGTGGCGCTGCTGCGCGCGCTGCGCGGCACCAGCGCGGAGGCGGGGGCGCATCTGGCCGCGTTCGACGCGGCCCGCCAGCCGCCGCCCGGTGACGAGGCCCGCCCGCTGCTGACCCAGGACCGCGCGGTGCCGCTGGACTGGACCGATTACAACGGACACATGACCGAGGCGCGCTATCTGCATGCCTTCGGCGATGCCACCGACCGGTTCATGGAGATCATCGGCTGCGATGCCGATTACATCGCCGCGGGGGCCAGCTTCTTCACCGCCGAGACGCATATCCGCCACCTCGCCGAATTGCACGCGGGCGCGCGGTTCCGGGTCGAGACGACGCTGCTGGAGGCCGGGGGGGCGAAGATGCACCTGTTTCACCGGATGCTGGCGGGCGAGACCCTGGCCGCGACCGGCGAGCATCTGCTGCTGCATGTCAGCCTGGCCACCCGCCGCAGCACGCCCCCCGGCCCCGGGATCGCCCGCCGCCTGGCCCGGATCGCCGAGGCCCATGCCGCGCTGCCGCGTCCCGATGGCGCGGGCCGCGCCGTGGGCCAGAAGCCGGGTTAGAGCGGCTCAGCCTTTCTCTGAATCGAAAGAGGATTCCCATACGGTGCGTTGTGTGATTCAGAATTCATACTGGTGAAGGAGGCCGGCATGGATGACGAAACCGTATTCAGACGACCTTCGGGAGCGTGTTGTCG
>NZ_DSDD01000175.1:0-2990 GCF_011048875.1 Rhodovulum sp. | reverse complement strand
TTCGCCGCGATCCGCGAGAACCAGGGGCGCGCGGCGGCCGGCATCCGCGACGGCCGGGACTGGGGCGCGGCCATTCCCGACGAGGTGACCCCCGACTTCGTCCGCGCCGAGATCGCCGCAGGCCGCGCGATCCTGCCCGCCAACATCAACCACCCCGAGCTTGAGCCGATGGTCATCGGCCGCAACTTCCTGACCAAGATCAACGCGAACATGGGCACCTCGGCCGTCACCTCGTCGATGCAAGAGGAGGTGGACAAGCTGGTCTGGGCGATCCGCTGGGGCGCGGACACGGTGATGGACCTGTCGACGGGACGCAACATCCACAACACCCGCGAATGGATCCTGCGCAATGCGCCGGTGCCGATCGGCACGGTGCCGATCTACCAGGCGCTGGAAAAGGTCGGCGGCGTGCCCGAGGACCTGACATGGGACCTGTTCCGCGACACGCTGATCGAACAGGCCGAACAGGGGGTGGATTACTTCACCATCCATGCCGGGCTCCGTCTGCACCACATCCCGCTGACCGTGGATCGGGTGACCGGCATCGTCAGCCGGGGCGGCTCGATCATGGCCAGATGGTGCCTCGCGCATCACCGCGAAAGTTTCCTTTACACGCATTTCGCCGAGATCTGCGCGATCTGCGCCGCCTATGACATCAGCCTGTCGCTGGGCGACGGGTTGCGCCCCGGCTCGATCGCCGATGCCAATGACGCCGCGCAATTTGCGGAACTGGAAACGCTGGGCGAGTTGACGAAAATCGCCTGGAACCATGACGTTCAGGTGATGATCGAGGGGCCGGGCCACGTGCCCATGCACAAGATCAAGGAGAACGTGGACAGGCAGCTTGCCCTGTGCGGCGGGGCACCGTTCTACACGCTGGGCCCGCTGACCACCGACATCGCGCCGGGCTATGACCATATCACCTCGGCCATCGGGGCGGCGATGATCGGATGGTTCGGCACGGCGATGCTGTGCTATGTCACGCCCAGGGAACATCTGGGCCTGCCCGACCGTGACGATGTCAAGACCGGCGTCATCGCCTACAAGATCGCCGCCCATGCCGCCGATCTGGCCAAGGGCCATCCCGCCGCGCGCGCCCGCGACGACGCGCTCAGCCGCGCCCGCTTCGCCTTTCGCTGGGAGGACCAGTTCAACCTCTCGCTCGACCCGGACAGGGCGCGGGCCCTGCATGACGAGACGCTGCCCAGACAGGCACACAAGCTGGCGCATTTCTGTTCCATGTGCGGGCCGAAATTCTGCTCGATGAAGATCAGTCAGGACATCCGCGACGCCGCGCGGGCCCAGGGCATGGCCGAGATGGCAGACCGGTTCCGGCAAACCGGCGCGCTTTACCTGCCCATCGGCACGGGGCAGGCAGATTAGCCGCCTGCCAGGCCCGATGCGCCCGGCGGTGCGGCCCCCGGTCTGACGGCCGGGGGACGGTTCGGGGCGGTCATGCGGCCCATCGCGCTTGACCTGCCCTGCCGAACCGGACCAGATCGGCGGGCGCGCGCACGCGCCCGCCGCCCCCGGACGACCACCCGGGCCATGGCCCGACGCATTGAAAAGAGACCCGTTTCCATGATCCATCCCGTCATTCTTTGCGGCGGCTCGGGCACAAGGCTGTGGCCCGCCTCGCGCAAGGCCTATCCGAAGCAGTTTGCGCCCCTGATCGGCGCGGAAAGCCTGTACCAGCAGACGTTGCGCCGCTTTGCCGGGCCGGATTTCGCGCGGCCGCTGGTCATGACCGGCGAGGAGTTCCGCTTCATGGCGGCCGAGCAGGCCGCGAGCCTGGGGCTGTCGGATGCGAAGGTGGTGATCGAGCCGGTGGCGCGCGACACCGCGCCCGCGATCCTGACCGCGGCGCTGATCCTGGCCGATGACCCCGGGGCGCGGATGCTGGTCGCGCCTTCGGATCATGTGATCGGCGATCTGCCGGGCTTCCTGTCTGCGGTTGCCGCGGGGACGGATGCGGCGCGGGATGGCTGCCTTGTCACCTTCGGCGTCCCCCCCGACCGGCCCGAGACCGGATATGGCTATCTGGAACTCGCCGCAGAGCCTGTTCCGGGCGAAACGGTGTCCCTGAAAAGCTTTCGCGAAAAGCCCGACCAGGAAACGGCCGAGGCCTTCCTGGCGGCGGGGACCTATCTGTGGAATGCCGGGATCTTCCTGTTCCGCGCGGCCGATGTGATCGCCGCCTTCGAGGCGCATGCCCCCGACCTGGTCGCGCCCTGCCGCGCGGCGATCGAAAAGGGGCGTGAGGATCTGGGCTTCCTGCGGCTCGACGCGGCGGCCTATGGGCAGGCGCGGGCGATCTCGTTCGACTACGCGATCATGGAAAAGGCTGAGCGGGTGGCGGCGGTGCCGCTGACGGGGGGGTGGTCGGATCTGGGCTCGTGGGATGCGATCTGGCAGACCCGCGCGCCCGACGAAAACGGGGTCGCGACCGACGGGCCGGTGACCGCGATCGAGTGTTCCGACAGCTACCTGCGCTCGGAAGAGGGCAACATGCAGCTGGTGGGCCTGGGGCTTTCGGGCATCGTCGCGGTGGCGATGCGCGATGCGGTGCTGGTGGCCGACAAGTCCCGCGCCCAGGACGTCAAGGCGGTGGTCTCGGCGCTGCGGGAAGCCGGGGTGGCGCAGGCCGACGAATATCCGCGCTTTCACCGGCCCTGGGGCTGGTACGAGAGGCTGTGCCTGGGCGGGCGCTTCCAGGTCAAGCGGATCATGGTCAAGCCGGGCGGCGTGCTGTCCCTGCAAAGCCATATGCACCGGTCGGAACACTGGATCGTGGTCGAGGGCACCGCCGAGGTCACCATCGGCGAGGAGGTGCGCCTGGTGACCGAGAACCAGGGCGTCTACATCCCGCTGGGCACCGTTCACCGGATGGCGAACCGCGGCCGGTTGCCGATGTACCTGATCGAGGTGCAGACCGGCAGCTATCTCGGCGAGGACGACATCATCCGCTACCAGGACATCTACGACCGGGG
>NZ_DSDD01000057.1:0-3002 GCF_011048875.1 Rhodovulum sp. | reverse complement strand
CTTTTCCTGATCGGCCTTGGTCTGCTAGTCTTCGTGCGGGCAGATGGCGAACGGGAGGACAGATGGCACGCATCCTGACCGGGCTGATCCTGGGGCTGGCGCTGGCAGTCCCGGCCGCGGCCGAGCCCAATGCAAGCGCGCTGTTCGGTGCAAAGGCGCGCCCTTCGAAGCAGCAGCCCGCGGCAATCGGCAGCTATGCGCGGGGCTGTGCGGCCGGGCTGGTCGAACTGCCCGAGACGGGGCCGACATGGCAGGCGATGCGTCTGTCGCGCAACCGCAACTGGGGCCATCCCGAAACCATCGCCTTCATCCGCAGGTTCAGCGCCGAGGTCACACGCCATGGCTGGCCGGGGCTTTACATCGGCGATATCAGCCAGCCGCGCGGCGGGCCGATGACATCGGGCCATTCCTCGCACCAGATCGGGCTGGATATCGACATCTGGATGCTGCCGCCCCGGCGGCTGAACCTGAGCCGGGCCGAGCGCGAGAAGATATCCTCGATCTCGGTGCGCAGCCAGGATCAGCGCAGGGTGAACGGGAACTATACCCGCGCGCATGCCGCGATCCTGCGGGCCGCGGCGATGGATCCGGCGGTGGACCGCATCTTCGTGACGCCCCCCGTCAAGATCGAGCTGTGCAAGACCGCGACCCGGGCCGATACCCCCTGGCTCCAGAAGATCCGGCCGCTTTACGGGCATGACACGCATTTCCACGTCCGCCTGAAATGTCCCGCGGGGGATCGGCATTGCGAAACCCAGCGCCCCACGGTCGCTGACCTGTCGAGGGGCGGGAACGGCTGCGACGAGACGCTGACATGGTGGGTGACAGAGTATCTCGACCCGCCCAAGGCGCGTCCCGGCACGAAACCGCCCCCTGCCCGGAAACAGCGGCACCCACGGGAATACACCCTCGCCGATCTGCCCGCACAGTGCCGCAACGTGCTGGCCGCGGACTGAGCCCGGCGCCGGGGCCATTGCTGCGCCTTGTGGGCTGGCAGAGGCGATTGTCGATGCGGGTGGCGGGCCGGTTTGCCGCTTCGTGCCGCCGCGGCGGATCGGGAGGCACGGAACGGCGGTGGACGCGCATGCGGGCAAAGGCCGGGTGCATTCCTTCAGCCTGATCGGGCGCGACCGGGTCAATCCCGTCGCGGCGGGCTTCGGACCGGCTGGCCGGTTCCACCTTCTCGAAAGGGAGGCCGCGGCAGCGATCAGATTTCGCAGCGGGGCGGTGCTGCCGGAGTTATCGGCGGGTCGGCAAGAAAGCTCTTTCGGCCTGGGGGCGCGGATGGTGCGGCCCGGCTGATGCTGGTGGCCGACGCACCGGCCTTGCCCTGCGGCGCAACGAGATCCTCGAATACCGGATTGTCAGAGCGCCGGAAGAGGGCTAGGAAACCGCGTCCGCCGCAGACCGGCGGGCCAAGTCTCCGCGACCTTGCCAAAACGGAACACATGCCCATGACCCGCCCGCTTCCCGGCATCCTTGCCATGGCCGCCATCGTGGTGGCCTCGAACATCCTCGTGCAATTCCTGTTCGGCCAATGGCTGACCTGGGGTGCGTTCACCTATCCGCTGGCTTTCCTGGTGACCGACGTGATGAACCGCGTCTACGGGGTGGCGGCGGCGCGGAGCGTGGTGTTCACGGGGTTCGTCGTGGGAGTGGCCTGTTCGTTTGTCGGCACCCAGATCACCGGCGAGTTCGGCCCGCTGGTGACGCTGCGCATCGCGCTGGGCTCGGGCCTGGCCTTCCTCACCGCGCAGCTTCTGGACGTGGCGGTGTTCGACCGGCTGCGCGAGGGGCGCTGGTGGCGTGCGCCGCTGGCCTCGACGCTGATCGGCTCGACCGTGGACACGGCGCTGTTCTTCACCATCGCCTTCTCGGCCTGGCTGAGCGTGATCGAGCCCGCGAACGATGTCGGCTGGGCGAACGAGGCGCTGCCGCTGCTGGGGCTTGGGCCGGTCGTTCCGCTCTGGATGTCGCTTGCGGTGGCGGATTGGGCTGTCAAACTTGCCCTCGCCTTGATCGCATTGGTCCCGTTCCGCCTTATTGTTGGGCGGCTGATGGCACAGATTGCGTGAATTAACTGGACATACACCAAATCTGTGGCAGGCTGATCTCGACGGCAACAGCAGAAGGGAGGTGGTCCAGTGTCTGGAGTGAGATTGGAGAGAGGTGTTGGAACAGTCGGGAGGGCCGTAGCCTGAGGGCAGCCCCGAAGGCTGGACGCTTCCGATTGGGCCGGTCGCTCTAACCAGCCCATCTCCTTGGCTCTCGGGGCCGCCTGCTATGGCGGCCCTTTCCAATTCCGGGGATCTGCCCCACTCTTGCCGCATGCTGCGCGTCACCGACGAGATCGCGATCGAGGATTGGGAACTGACCGAGGTCTTCTCGCGCGCGTCGGGGTCGGGCGGGCAGAACGTGAACAAGGTCTCGACCGCGGTCCATCTGCGCTTCGAGGCGGCGCGCTCGCCGAACCTGCCCGATCCGGTCAAGGCGCGGCTGAAACGGCTGGCCGGGCGGCGCTGGACGCTGGAGGGGGCTGTGCTGATCCGGGTGGAAGAGACCCGCAGCCAGGCGCGCAACCGCGAGATCGCGCGCGAACGGCTGGCCAAGCTGATCCGCACGGCACTGGACCCGCCGAAACGCCGGGTGCCGACGCGGCCCACGCTGGGCTCGAAACGACGCCGCGTGAAGGCCAAGAAGGAGCGCGGCGAGGTCAAGACGCTGCGCGGGCGGGTATCGCCGGAGGATTAGAGTTGTTTCCGATCAAGTTGAAGCATATCCTGCGTGCCGGAGATAGCGCGCACATTCCTTCGGCTTGAAGGCAGTCAGTGCGGAAGCGATGGCGCTGCAGAGGCTGTCAGCGCATCTCGGGGCGGCGCTTCTGACGAGGGCCTTGAGCCTGGCAAATACCATTTCGATCGGATTGAGGTCTGGCGAATAGGCAGGCAGGAAGCGCAACTCGGCGCCGCGTGCCTCGATGGCAGCGCGCGCCTTGGCGTTCT
>NZ_DSDD01000472.1:0-3019 GCF_011048875.1 Rhodovulum sp. | reverse complement strand
GCCCGACATGATGCTGACCGAGGCGCGCGCGGCGGGCGCGAAGACGCTGGTGGTGGGCGTCGCGAACCGCGGCGGGGTCATCAGCCCGGCCTGGAAAAAGGTGCTGGTGGCCGCGCTGGAAGAAGGCTTCGACCTGGCCAGCGGCCTGCACAACCTGCTGCGCGACGAACCCGATCTGGCCGCGGTCGCGGCGACCTGCGGGCGGCACTTGCATGACGTGCGGATGCCGCCTGTCGCCTGTCCGATTGCCAACGGGGTGCGCAGGTCCCGCAGGCGCTGTCTGGCGGTGGGCACGGATTGTTCGGTTGGCAAGATGTATACCGCGCTGGCGATGGATCACGAGATGCAGGCGCGTGGGCTGAAGGCCACGTTCCGCCCGGCCGGGCAGACCGGCATCCTGATTACCGGGGACGGCGTGCCGCTGGATGCGGTGGTGGCCGATTTCATGGCGGGTGCCGTGGAATGGCTGACCCCCGACAACGACCCCGACCATTGGGATCTGATCGAGGGACAGGGCAGCCTGTTCCACCCCTCCCATTCCGGGGTCACGCTGGCGCTGATCCATGGCGGCCAGCCCGATGCGCTGATCCTCAGCCATGAGCCCACACGTGCCCATATGCGCGGGCTGCCGCGTTTTGCCCTGCCCAAGCTGGAGGCGCTGCGCGATATGTCGCTGGCCATCGCCCGGATGGTCAACCCCGCGGGACAGGTCGTCGGCATCTCGATCAACACCGCTGCCATGGGCGAGGACGAGGCGCTGGCGCATCTGGAGAGTGTCGAGCGGCGAATGGGGCTGCCCACGGTCGATCCGTTCCGGCAGGGCGCGGGGCGTCTGGTGGACGCGCTGGCGGCGCTGTAGGCTGCGCCCATGCAGATCGTCGTCACACCCGAAAGCTTCGCCCTGAAAGAACCCTTCGCCATCTCGCGCGGCAGCAGGACCGCGGCCGAGGTGCTGACCGTGCGGATCGCCGCCAATGGCGCGATGGTCTGGGGCGAATGCGTGCCCTATGCCCGATATGGCGAATCGCCTGAAAGCGTCGCCGCCCGGATCGCGGGTCTGCCTGAACGGTTCGACCGCGCGGCCTTGCAGGACCTGTTGCCGCCGGGCGCGGCGCGCAACGCCGTCGATTGCGCGCTGTGGGATCTGGCCGCCAAGCGGGCCGACCGGCGCGTGTGGCAACTGGCGGGCCTGCCTGCGCCAAAGCCTGTCATCACGGCCTACACCCTGTCGCTGGACACGCCCGAGACCATGCGCGCGGCGGCCGAGCGAAACGCGCAACGCCCGCTTCTGAAGGTCAAGCTGGGCACCGAAGACGACATGGCCCGGATCGAGGCGGTGCGCGCGGGCGCGCCCAAATCGCGGATCATCGTCGATGCGAACGAGGGCTGGACGCCCGACATCTACACCGAGCTTGCGCCGCATCTGGTGCGGCTGGGCGTCGAGATGGTGGAGCAGCCCCTGCCCGCGGGCGCCGACGACATGCTGGCCGAGATCGCCCGCCCCCTGCCCGTCTGCGCGGACGAAAGCTGCCATGACCGCGCCTCGCTGCCCGGGCTCAAGGGCAAGTATGACATGGTCAACATCAAGCTCGACAAGACCGGCGGGCTGACCGAGGCGCTGGCGCTGAAAAAGGCCGCCCGCGCCCAGGGATTCGGGATCATGGTAGGCTGCATGGTCGGCACGAGCCTTGCCATGGCGCCCGCCGTGGTGCTGGCCCAGGGCGCGGCGGTGACGGATCTTGACGGCCCGCTGCTTCTGGCCAAAGACCGCCCCAATGCGCTGCGCTACGACGCGAAAGGCGTGCATCCGCCCGATGCGTTCCTGTGGGGCTGACGCCGGGCCGCAAGAGCGAAAGGACCAGAGCGATGAGCCGGATCGTCTATGTCAATGGCGAGTATCTGCCCGAGGATCAGGCAAAGGTCTCGGTCTTCGACCGCGGCTTCCTGTTCGCCGATAGCGTCTACGAGGTGACCAGCGTCATCGACGGCAAGCTGGTCGATTTCCCCGGCCATGCCGCGCGGCTGGAACGCTCGCTGGCCGAACTTGACATGCCCTCGCCGCTGACATCCGGCGAATTGCTGGCGATCCATCGCGAACTGGTGGCGCGCAACAACGTGACCGAGGGGATGGTCTACCTTCAGATCACCCGCGGCGCACCCGAAGACCGCGATTTCGTCTTCCCCGATCCGGCCGTGACGCCGCAGACCGTGGTGCTGTTCACCCAGTCAAAGGGGCTGGTCGACAGCCCCGCGGCGCAGATCGGGCTGAAGGTGATCTCGATCCCCGATATCCGCTGGGGGCGGCGCGACATCAAGACCGTTCAACTGCTGTATCCGTCGGTCGGCAAGATGATGGCCAGGCGCGCGGGCGCGGATGATGCCTGGATGGTCGAGGACGGTTTCGTGACCGAAGGGACATCGAACAACGCCTATATCGTGAAGAATGGCAAGATCATCACCCGCCAACTGGGCACCGAGATCCTGCACGGGATTACCCGCGCCACCGTGCTGGCCTTCGCCCGCGAGGCGCAGATGCAGGTCGAGGAACGCCCCTTCACCATCGAGGAGGCGCAGGCTGCGGACGAGGCGTTCATCACCTCGGCCTCGACCTTCGTGATGCCGGTGGTTTCGGTCGACGAGGCCGTGCTGGGCGACGGCAAGCCGGGCCCGGTCGCGCAACGGTTGCGCGAGATCTATATCGAGCAAAGTCGCAAGGCGGCGGTCTGAGGCGGCAACGGCGCTGGGGGGCGCTGCCCCCCGTCCTTGCGGACTCCCCCCGGGATATTTGCGGCCAGAAGAAGTACAGGTCGGCCCCGGATCAGTCGGTGATCCGGGCGCGTGCGGTCCTTGTGTCGGGGGCGGTTGCGGCGTGGTCCGGCAGGCCTGCGGCACGCAGCAGGTCGATATGCTGGGGATGAGGCCCGGCCAGCGTCACCTCCATCCCCTGATCGAGCGCCTTCCGGATGAAACCCGTCAGCGAATGCGCCCCGGTCATGTCGAGCACCGGCACATCGGCAAG
>NZ_DSDD01000196.1:0-3030 GCF_011048875.1 Rhodovulum sp. | reverse complement strand
GCATCGAGCCGGATGTTGATCGTGTTCAGCACCGCCCCGCAGGCGGGCACGCCGAAATGCGCCTCGGCCTGGGCGGGGATGTTGGGCAGGAGCGTCGCCACCACGTCGCCCGGCCTGACCCCCATCGCGGCAAGGGCCGAGGCCAGCCGACTGCTTCGGTCGTGATACTGCCGGTAGGTGTAGCGGCGGGCGCCATGGACCAGCGCCTCGCGGTCGGGCCAGACCTGCACGGCGCGGTTCAGGAAGGACAACGGCGTCAGCGGCACGAAATTCGCCGCGCATTTTTCCAGACCCGTTTCGTCGGACAGCCAGCCCATGGTTCCTTGCCTCCCGGTGCTTCGTTGGACGGCGCCGAGTTTGGCCCCGCCGCACGGCTTTGAAAAGGGCTGTCGCGTGCCTTTCGCGCCGCCGCGGGGTCGGCGACTCGTCCGGCCGGGCGGGGCAGGGGCGACGAGCCCGGCGCCTGAATCATGGTTAACTTTTCCTTGACAGACCGCGATCCCCGGCTGCGCCACGCCATTTCACAGGCCCCGGGCGGCGGTGCCGCAAAGCCATCCCAATCGCGTCGAACTGGCGTCCGAAGACCGGGGGTAAGGGTCTGTTGGCGAACAGGCGGCACCGATGACCCCGGTCCATGGCGAGGCAGGGACGGCGGCAGCATTCCGGGGGAACGGATGATGGAATTCACGATCGACTACGAAGGGTGCGAACCCGCTTCGGGCTTTGACGACGCCCTTGTCCCGGGCGGGCCGCATTCAGGCGGGGGCCTGTCCGCCGCCGGGATCGCGGGGCTGGCCTCGGGCTTTGCCGCCGGGACCGAGATCGCCATCACGACCGGCTGGCGCGCGGTCGAGGCGCTGGCCCCGGGCGACCGGGTGCTGACCTTCGATCACGGCTCGCAGCCGGTGCGTGCGGTCCGGCGCGGGGTCCTGTGGCGCGGCTGGACGCCCTGTCCCCAACCGCTCTGGCCGCTTCTGGTGCCCGAGGGGGTGCCGGGAAATTCCGCGCCGCTGCTGCTGTTGACCGAGCAAAGCGTGATGGTCGAACCCGACCTGGCCGAAGAGCTTTACGGAGATCCCTTCGTGCTGCTACCCGCGCGCTATCTCGAAGGTGCGCTGGGCATCGAACGCGTCGCGCCCCGGCTTGGCCTGGCGCTGGAGGTGATCGTGCCGCTGTTCGACCGGCCCGAGATCGCCTGTGCCAGCGGTGCCGCGCTGGTGTTCTGCCCCGCCCGGGGCGAGGGCGAGACCGTGCCGGAGAACCGGCTGGGCGAGTTGCAGAGGACCGCCGATTGCGACTATGCCCGCCCCCGTTTCCCGCGCGAGGCGCGCCGGCTTGGCCCGGCGCTGGAATACCAGCCCCCGGCAGGCGAGCCGCCCTCCGCGCCCGCGCCGCGTCAGGCCGCCTGAGCCGCCGGACCGAAACGGCCATAAAAGGTCTCGTCGCGCTCGGCCATCTCGCGCAGCAGGTCGGGTGGCGCAAAGCGGGGTCCGTGGCGCGCGGCCAGATCGTCGCAGAGCGTGACCGCGCGGTCCGTCCCGATCATGTCCAGCCAGGAGAAGGGCCCGCCAGACCAGGGCGCAAAGCCCCAGCCCAGGATCGCGCCCACGTCACCCTCGCGGATATCCGTGAGAACGCCCTCCTCCAGCGCGCGGACAGCTTCCAGAACCTGCGCGAACAACAGCCGGTGCTGCACCTCGGACAAGTCCGGCTGATCCGCGGCGCGCGGGTAATGGCCAAGCCCCTGCCAAAGCCCCACACGCTTGCCCTCCGGGTCGTAGGCATAGAACCCGGCACCCGCCTTGCGCCCCAGCCGCCCCTGGTCGGCCAGCCAGAACAGCACATCGTCCACCGCGCCGTCCGGATAGGCCGCGCCCATCGCGGCGCGGGTCGCCCGGGCGATCTTGACGCCAAGGTCGATCGAGGTCTCGTCCACCAGTTGCAGCGGCCCCAGCGGCATCCCCACCAGTTTCGCTGCATTCTCGACCAGCGCGGGGGCGATGCCCTCGCCGACCATGCGGATGCCCTCGTTGATATAGGGGATGATGCAGCGATTGGCGTAGAAGAAGCGCGCGTCGTTCACCACGATCGGCGTCTTGCGGATCTGGCGCACGAAATCCAGCGCCTTGGCCGCCGCCCGGTCGCCGGTCTCGCGCCCGCGGATGATCTCGACCAGCATCATCTTCTCGACCGGGCTGAAGAAATGGATGCCGATGAAGTCGCCTGGCCGGTCGGCGGCGCGGGCCAGATCGGTGATCGGCAGGGTCGAGGTGTTTGTCGCAATGATGCAAGTCTCGCCCACCGCTGCCTGCACCCGTTTCGTGACCTCGGCCTTGATGCCCGGGTCCTCGAACACCGCCTCGATCACCAGATCCGCGCCGGAAAGTGCCGAGTAATCCGTGGTGGCGGTGATGCGGCCCAACAGATCGGCCTTCTTCTCGGAGGTTGCCTTGCCGCGCGCGATGCCCTTGTCCATGTAGGATTCGGTATGGGCGCGGCCCTTGTCGGCGGCCTCTTGCGACTGGTCGACCAGCACCACCTTGATGCCCGCCTGCGCGGCCACAAGCGCGATGCCCGCCCCCATCATGCCCGCGCCGATCACGCCGAGCTTCTTTACCGTCTGGTCGGGCACGTTCGCGGGCCGCAAGGCGCCCTTTTCCAGCGCCTCCTTGTTGATGAAGAGCGAGCGGATCATTGCGCCCGAAGACGGGTTCATCAGCACATGCGTGAACCACCGCGCCTCGATCCGGATCGCGGTGTCAAAGGGCACCAGCGCGCCCTCGTAGACCGCACTCAGCAGCGCCCTGGCGGCCGGATAGACCCCCCTGGTCTTGCCGTTCACCATGGCGCTGGCGCCGACGAAGGTCATGAAGCCCGCCGGGTGATAGGGCGCGCCGCCGGGCATCCTGTAGCCCTTCTCGTCCCAGGGTTTCACGATGGCCGGGCCCGACAGGACCCATTCCTTCGCCGCCGCCACCGGATCGTCGACCACCTCGTCGATCAGCCCCGCCGCTTTCGCCTTTTTCGGGT
>NZ_DSDD01000455.1:0-3058 GCF_011048875.1 Rhodovulum sp. | reverse complement strand
GGATCGCGAGATCGCCGCAGCCGAGGGGCGTCGGATCGTCCGGCAGGTCCGCGTGACGACGGCGAAGGGGCTCTAAGCCATGGGTCTCTTCGACCGTTTACGCCGCCGGTCCACCGGCGGCCCCGCGTCCTCCGGGCTTACGCGGCTCCCCCGGAGCCACGGTCCCTCCGGACTGCGCGCCCGCCTCGAAGGTGCGATGGCGAAGCGCCGGCTGCGCGGCTGGAACCCGCCGCTCGAGAACATCAACGCGCTGGTCGCCTCGGGCGGTCCGCGACTGCTGGCGCGGTCCCGTGAACTGGTGGTCACGAACGGCTATGCCGCCAATGCCTGCGAGGCCTTTGCCGCGAACCTTGTCGGCGACGGGATCAAGCCGTCCTCGCTCATCGGCGACGCGGATCTCCGCGACCGGGTGCAGCGGCTCTGGCTCGCCTGGACCGACGAGGCGGATGCGGACGGGCTGACCGACTTCTACGGCCTGCAGGCCATGGTCGCGCGCGAGATGTTCGTCGCCGGCGAGTGCTTCGTCCGGCTGCGAACGCGGCGGGGTGAGCCGGGCCGCGCCACCGGTTCGAGCGGACCGGCGAACGACGGTCTGCTGGTCCCACTGCAGATGCAGCTTCTCCAGTCCGAGATGCTGCCTTTCGAGAAGACCGAGACAGCGGCCAACGGCAACCGCATCCGCTGCGGCATCGAGTTCGACCTGATTGGGCGGCGCGTAGCCTATCACTTCCGCCGCCGGCATCCGGGTGACAGCACCGACCAGGGGGCGGTGATCCCGGAGACTGTGCGCGTGCCGGCGGCCGACGTGCTGCACATCTACCGCCCCATCGACGCGGGCCAGATCCGGAGCCTGCCGCACATCGCGCCCGCCATGGTGCGGCTGTTCCTGCTCGACCAGTACGACGACGCCGAGCTCGACCGGAAGAAGACCGCGGCGATGTTCGCGGGCTTCATCACCAAGACCGCGCCCGAAGAGCCCATGATGGGAGAGGCGGAGGCGGATCTGGATGGCGCGGCCATTGCGAGCCTCGAGCCCGGCACGATGCAGGTGCTGCTGCCGGGCGAGGACGTGAAGTTCTCGTCCCCGGCGGATGTCGGCGGCGGCTACGAGGCGTTCCAGTACCGCACGCTGCTGGCGGTCTCGGCCTCGCTGGGGCTGCCCTATCACCTCGTCACCGGCGATGTCCGGCAGGCGAACTATTCGAGCCTCAGGGCCGAGCTCGTCGAGTTCCGCCGCCGCATCGGCCAGCTGCAGCATGGCGTGCTCGTGCATCAGCTCTGCCGCGCGGTCTGGCGGCGCTGGCTGGAGACGGCGGTGCTCTCGGGCGCGCTCGGTCTCGACGATCCCGCGTTCGCGCGGCCGGTGCAGTGGATCCCGCCACGCTGGGACTGGGTCGATCCGCTGAAGGACATCCAGGCGCAGGTGCTGGCCATGGAGGCGGGCATCACCTCGCGGCGCAAGGTGGTCGAAGCCACCGGCTACGACATCGAGGAAGTCGACCGCGAGAACACGGCCGACGCCGAGCGCGCGAAGCGTCTCGGCCTCAGCTACCGCACCAGCCCCGGCGAGACGCAGGGAGCCCGGGCCACGGCACCGGGGGCGCCGGCGGAGCCAAACGATAAGGGATGAAGGATGATGGATGAAGGAGGTGCGCCTGCCGACGCGCCCTCCCTTCCTCCTTCACTTCATCCCTCATCCCTCATCCTTCATCCTTTCGAACGGAGTTCGATGTGCGTAGCTGGTACACGATCCGCGCCCGAGCTTCGGGAGCGGAAGTGCTGATCTATGACGAAATCGGCGCCTATGGCGTCTCGGCCAAGGGGTTTCTGGCGGAGCTGAGTGCGCTGCTGGACGACGCCCCCATCGATCTGCGTCTCAACAGTCCCGGCGGATCGGTCTTCGATGCGGTCGCCATCCACAACGCCCTGAGCCGTCATGCTGGCACGGTCACCGTCTGGATCGACGGCATCGCCGCCTCGGCGGCCTCCTACATCGCCATGGCGGGCGACGAGATCGTCATGCCCGAGAACGCCTTCCTGATGATCCACGACCCCGCCGGCCTCGTCATGGGCACGGCCGAGGACATGCGCGCCATGGCCGAGGCGCTCGACAAGGTGAAGGGCAGCCTCGTCTCGGGCTACGCCGCAAAATCCGGCCGGACGCCGGAGGAGGTCTCCGCGCTGATGGCCGCCGAGACCTAGTTCGATGCAGATGACGCGGTGGCGCAGGGCTTCGCCGACCGGCTGATCGAGCCTGTCCGGATCGCCGCACGCTTCGATATCGGCCGCTTCCGCAACGCCCCGCCGGTGCTGGTGGAGGCTGTCGAAGCCGAACCGGAGCCCGGCGACGACACCGACGGCACAAACACCGAGGCCACCGACGAAGTCGCCGACGGCGATCAGGTCGAGGACGACGAGGTCGCCGCTCCCGACACCCCGGAGCCGTCCGCCCAAACCCCGCCGCCGAGCGTCGCACCACTCGATCCCTCCGCGATCAGGGCGGAGGCCATCGGGCATGCCCGCGCGGTGGTCGATCTCTGCCGCCTCGCAGGCCAGCCGCAGATGGCCGGCCGGTTCCTTGAGCAGGACGCGAGCCTTGACGAGGTGCGCGCGGCGCTTCTCGCCGCAAAGGCCGAGGCCGAGGCCGAGACCGAGATCGCGCCGCATCACCCGCAGCCCGGCCGCTCCTCGGCCGCGCGCCCCTGGGGCGAGATCGTCGCCCGCACCTTCAAGCTGAAAGGATGACACCATGACCACGCTGGTCGAAGGCAAACACCCCGGCGGCTTCCTCGTCTGGGAAGCCTTCCGCGATTACACCCGCGAGACGATCACCGTCGCCTCGGGCACGCTCGAGCCCGGCACGGTGCTCGGCAAGATCACGGCCTCGGGCAAGTACGCCGCGCACGACCCCGCGGCCGTGGACGGCACCGAAACAGCCGTCGCCGTGCTCCGGGGCAAGGCGGATGCGTCCGGTGGCGATGCGCCCGCCGTCGCGGTCGTCCGCGGTCCCGCCGTCGTCAACCGCCACGACCTCGTCTTTGCCGGCACCCCCAGCGAG
>NZ_DSDD01000031.1:0-3061 GCF_011048875.1 Rhodovulum sp. | reverse complement strand
GACCGGCGGCTGGTCCGTCGACACGACCACCGGCGTGCTGAATTTCGACACAGCCCCTGCCAGCGGCGTCGCAATCACCGCAGGCTTCGAGTTCGACGTGCCGGTCCGTTTCGACACCGACACACTGGACGTGACCCTCGATATCGAGCGGCTGGGCTCGATCACTTCCATTCCCCTGCTGGAGATCCGGCGATGAAGCAGCTCGACCCTGCTTTGCAGGCGCATCTCGATGATGGCACGACAACGCTCGCCTGGTGCTGGCGCATCACCCGTGCTGATGGTGTGGCCTTCGGCTTTACCGATCATGACCGCGTGCTGGTCTTCGACGGCGCCGAATTCGAGCCGGAAAGTGGCTTTGCGGCCTCGGAAATCCGTGCTGGATCAAACCTGTCGGTCGATGCGCAGGATGCCGAAGGGGTGTTGTCTTCCGACCGGATCACCGAGACCGACATCCTTGATGGGCGCTGGGACAGTGCGGAGGTCGAGGTCTGGCGGGTGAACTGGGCCGACACCGGCCAGCGCGTGCTTATGCGCCGAGGCGCCATCGGCCAGATCCGGCGCGGGCGGCTTGCTTTCGTCGCTGAGGTGCGCTCGCTGGCGCATTTGCTGGGCCAGACGGTCGGGCGAAGTTTCCAGGCGGGCTGCGATGCGGCGCTGGGCGATGCCCGCTGCGGTATCGATCTGGAGGACCCGGCCTACAAGGGCAGCGGCACCGTCATCGACCTGTTGCGCGATCGGGCCTTTACCGCCTCGGGGCTTGGCGGGTTTGAAGCGGGCTGGTTCGCCTTCGGCACAATTGAGTGGACGAGCGGCGCGAATGCGGGGCGCAGGGCCGAGGTGCTGGGCCATGACGTCACCGATGGCGTCGCCATCCTGACGCTTCTGGAAGCACCAGTGCGCGACCTCAAAGAGGGCGACGCCTTCACCATCCGCGCAGGTTGCGACAAGCGGATCGAGACCTGCAGCGCCAAGTTTGCGAATGTCGCGAATTTCCGGGGCTTTCCCCACATCCCAGGGCAGGACACGATCCTGCGCTATGCCTCGCGCGATGGTGGGCATGAAGGCGGTGTCCTTTGAACCCGGCTGATCTGGCCAATCCGCGTGCTGCTGACCCCATCCGCGTCATCGCCGCCGCGCGCAGCTGGCTCGGCACTCCCTATCATGATCAGGCAAGCCTGCGCGGGGTCGGCTGTGACTGTCTTGGCCTCGCGCGCGGCGTCTGGCGGGAAGTTGTCGGGCCTGAGCCCTTCCCGATCCCGCCCTATAGCCGGGACTGGGGCGAGACCGGCCCGCGCGAGGTGCTGGCCGAGGGCGCGCGCAACATGATGATCGAGGTGCCAGTAGCTGATGCGCCACCCGGCGCATTGCTCCTGTTTCGGATGATGCCGCGCGCCATCGCCAAGCATGTCGGAATCCTGACCGGGTCCGACAGCTTCCTCCACGCCTACGAGCGGCTCGGCGTCATTGAGCAGCCACTGACACAAGCCTGGCGGCGGCGTATCGCCTTCGCTTTCCTGTTTCCCGCCGGAGATTGACTGCAAATGGCAACATTGGTCCTTGGCACTGTCGGCTCTGCGATCGGGTCGAGCTTTGGCGGTGCGATCCTCGGCCTCTCGGGCACGGTGATCGGTGGCATGATCGGCTCGACCATCGGGTCGGCTGTCGATAGCTGGCTGGTCTCATCGCTCGCGCCGGCGCAGCGGATCGAGGGCACACGGCTCGACAGCTTGCGCATCACCTCCTCGACCGAAGGCGCCGTGATCCCGCGCGTCTTTGGGCGCATGCGGATCGGCGGCAACATCATCTGGGCCAAGGATTTCCGCGAGGAAACCCGAACCACGACCCAGCGCGGAGGGGGCAAGGGTGGTGGTCCGAAGGTCAGGACGACCGAATATCTGTACTATGCGTCCTTTGCGGTCGCCTTGTGCGAAGGTGAAATCACCAGCATTGGCCGCATCTGGGCCGATGGCAAGCCGCTTGATCTCTCGAATGTCACCTTGCGCTGGTATCCGGGCGATGACGGGCAAGAGCCTGACCCGTTCATCACGGCAAAGATGGGCGCGGCCCGCACGCCCGCCTATCGCGGCACCGCCTATGTGGTCTTCGAGGAGCTGGCGCTCTCCACCTATGGCAACCGCCTGCCGCAGCTCTCCTTCGAGGTGTTCCGCCCGCTGGCCGATCCCGACACGGCCGAGGGACTGACCCGCGCCGTCACCGTGATCCCGGCCTCGGGCGAGTTCACCTACGCGACACAACCCATCCGCAAGAGCGGCAGCGGCGCCTCGGTCCCTGAGAACCTGAACGCGCTGTCCGACACGGCAGACATGGTGGTGGCGCTCGACCGCTTGCAGGCCATGGCGCCCGCAGTTGAAAGTGTCAGCCTCGTCGTGGCCTGGTTCGGCGACGATCTGCGGGCGGGCTCCTGCAAGGTGCGGCCGGGCGTCGAGGTTTCGGCCAAATCCACCACACCCGCCAGCTGGTCGGTGAACGGCGTAAGCCGCGCCAATGCCTTCCTCGTCAGCCGCGACGGTCGCCATTGGAGCGCCATTGGTCCGAGCGACAATGGCGACGACCGCCCCGTCTACGGCGGCACGCCGGCGGATTTCGCGGTGGTGCAGGCGATCCGGGAGATGAAGGCCCGGGGCCTGCGGGTCACCTTCTATCCTTTCATCCTGATGGATGTGCCGCCCGGCAACACGCTGCCTGATCCTTACAGCGATGATGCTACCGGGACCGGCCAGCCGGTATTTCCATGGCGGGGGCGGATCACCTGTTCGCCAGCGGCGGGTTTTGCAGACAGTGCGGACCAGACCGCGAGTGCCGCCGCGCAGGTGTCGAGTTTCTTTGGCAGTGCAACACCCGCCAGTTTCATCATTCTGGGCGAGAGTGTGACCTGGACTGGCCCCGCCAATGACTGGGGTCTGCGCCGGATGATCCTGCATTACGCCCATCTTTGCGCCGTCGCAGGCGGGGTCGATGCTTTCCTGATCGGTTCGGAGATGCGCGGGCTGACGACCATTCGCTCGGGCGCGTCCAGCTATCCGGCCGTTCAGGCGTTTCG
>NZ_DSDD01000237.1:0-3065 GCF_011048875.1 Rhodovulum sp. | reverse complement strand
CTGCGCCGCTGGCTGAAGACGCGCGCCTGAGCGGCGCGCGCCGGTTTCGCATGCGAAACCCGGATCAGGCGATATCCAGCAGATCGGGCAGGTCGGGCAGGTCATCGTCCACGACAAGGATCCGGGGCAGCGTCTCGTCATGGGTGCCCTGGTTTGCGGTCAACGCGGCCCAGAGCCCGGCATCCTCGTCCGATCCGTCCCAGGCATCCCCGATCATCTTGACCTCGACCTGGCCCGAGCCCTTGCCCAGGTCCAGCCGCAGCTCGTCACGTTCGTAATCCACATAGACCGTGGCATCGAAACGTCCGTCGAGCCCGTGGATATTGACCCCCTCGAACGCCCCGGCAATCGTGTCGACTGCGATCAGCTTGTAGCTGCCCACCCCGCCGGCATGGCCCGCAAGGTCGATCTGCAACAGCCCGTCCAGCAGCACCCCGGATTTCACCGGCGATCCGTCCTGATCCCAATGGCCCGAGCGGAACTCGGTCAGCGTCGAGAAACCCCCGGCATCGCCCTTGAAGGTCAGGATTGCGCCCTCGGACATGCGCAGCACCGCGGTGCTGTCCTCGGCCCCGTCGAAGCCTACTTTGGCCTTGGCCCCTTCGATCCGCAATTCGCTGTCCCGGCCCAGGTCGAAGACGGCGCCATCGGTCGCCAGGATCGTCTGCCCGCCCGAGGCCGAGACCGAGATGGTCCCGCTGACATGGCCGATATTGGCAAAACGCCCGCCATCGATGTCGAGCGTCAGCCGGCTGGTCCCGGCATAGCCATCGGTCCAGAACTGGCCCGCGCCCTCGACCGTGATAAGCCCGCCGCGCGCCCCGGTCTCGAGCGTGCCCTCGACCGTCAGCCTGCCGCTGGTGACATGCAGCCGCCCGCCCGAGCCCAGATCGAGATCCTCGATCCCTGTGGTGCGGGCGCCGTAATGGACCCAGTTGCCGCCCAGATCGACATTGTCGCCGTGATCGGGCACGTCGTTGCTGGTCCAGTTGAGGCGGTTGTCCCAACGGATCCCGTCGGCGAGCGCATTCGGCACGAAGCGGTGGTCCGTGGCGGCCCCGTCGGGCCTGGCGTCCATGCCGAAGCCTTGCTGGAACCAGGCGACGATGTCCTTCGCCGTAACCGCGTCGTCATGGGCGGTTTCGGGCAGGGCGGTGAGATAGGTCATCAGATCCCGGATCGAGGCAGTTTCCTCCCCCATGAGCTGGGCGGCGAAGCGCTGGATCGTGGTCAGATCCGCAAGGTCCGGATCGACGCGCTCGATATTGGTGTCCCTGAACACGCCGAAGGCACGTTCCACGCGGGCGGGATCGCCGCCCTTCCAGTTGTAGATGATCGTGTCGTCATAGGCGGCTTCGCGGGTGTTGTTCAGGGCGTAGTTCGTGTGCCTTTTGGCGGCGATCTCATCGGGATCGTCGGGATTGGCCAGATGCGCGATGATGTTACCGATCAGCGTGGTGTCATGGGCCTCGTTGGTCACGCCGCGGGTCAGGCCGCCGATGAAGCGGTCGGTCTGCTTGTGCGCGCCCGAGGTGATGACATTGTCTGCGAACAGGGTGAAATTGCCGATCGGCCCGTCGCCGGCATAGATCCCGCCCAGGAAATCGACGGCGTTGTTGTTGTCGAGAAAGAGGTTGTTCTCGACATATCCGCCGCCGCGGATATGCGCCCCGAAGGACGACGCTTCGGCGGTGATGTTGTTGCGGAAGGTGACGTCGGTGGTGTCGTTCTGCAAATAGACATTGTGGCTGAACATGTTCGGCGGCATGCCGCCCTCGGTCGACCAGTCCATGTGGTAGTCGTCTTCCCAGCCATTATGGTGGAAGATGGTGCCCTCGATCAGCCAGCCCGACGTGGCGTTGGTAAACAGCCCGGCCTTGGTGCCGCTCCAGTAGGCCTGTCCCGGGTTCGGGGCGTTGACCACATGGGTCACCGCGCTGTCATGCAGCGTGATCCTGTCGCCATACTGGATGTTGAGCCCCTCATCGGTGAAGAGCATGTCATGGAAGATGATGTTCTTGCCCGTCGTGCTCAGAACGCCGCCGGTCATGACCAGGTTGCTGATCACGACATTGCTGATCTCATGGTTGAGAAAGGTCATCTTGTCGGTGAGCACCGGGCGCGCGCCTTCGCCCCACGAGGTGATGTGGACCGGATGCAGCTCGCTTTCGCCATTCAGTCTGGCCGAGATCAGGTTGCCGGTATTCTCGTAGGTGTAGCCGCGTTCGAACAGCAGCCAGTGCGACTCGGTCTGATTGAGATGCGGGCTGGTGATTCCTTTCCAGATGTCGATGCCGACTTCGGTCGAGACCGCCATTCCCTCGCTGCCGCCATATTCGGGATGTTGCAGCAGCCAGGCCCGGGTGATGCTGGATTCGGGCAGCCGTTCCAGCGCGGCGATATCGGCGCGGCTCAGCGCGCTGTCGTTTTCCGAGACATAGACCTTGCGGTGATTTTCCCCGGTCTCGACGATCAGATCGCCCGATGCGTCCTCTTCCAGCATGTAATGCAGGCCCTGGCCCCAGCCGGCCTGCTGGGTGGGGGCTGCAACGTTGAACGTGGCGGTGGCGCTTTCAGTCGTGCCGTCGGCACGGGTGATCGTGTAGCCCAGCGACAGCGGGCCGCTGTAGTCGCTGCCCGAAAGTACCAGCGCGATCGAGTTGTCGGGGTTGACCGTGGCATTGCCATGCACGGGCGGGGTCGTGATCTCGACCCGGACCGCGCCGCTGCCAGCGACATCGAGCGTGGTAACCCGCCCGCCGGCGATCTCGATCACCGACTTGCCGTTGTACCGGGTGACCGCGCCCTGTTGCGGCGCGGAATCATATGCGGTGCCGGGGTCGTCGGAGGACACCGGGAGTTTCGGAGCCTCGACAGCGGGGGGCTCCGGCCTGGGCTCGGGCTCGGGTGTGGGCTCCGGCCTGGGCTCGGGCGCGGGTGTGGGCTCCGGCCTGGGCTCGCGCGCGGGTGCGGGCTCCGGCCTGGGCTCGGGCGCGGGTGCGGGCTCCGGCCTGGGCTCGGGCTCAGGTGTGGGCTCCGGCTTGGGCTCGCGCGCGGGTGTGGGT
>NZ_DSDD01000106.1:0-3067 GCF_011048875.1 Rhodovulum sp. | reverse complement strand
GACCGGCAGGACGGCACGATGCCAATGCAGACCCTGCGCAATGCCCGCGTCCACGAGGCGTTCCGCTACGCCACCGGGTGGGTCCGCTATCCCGCCCCGGTCACCCCGCAACTCGACATCGCCGCCCCGATCGACATCGCGGACCTTGCCGGGGCGCCGGGCAAGCCGCGCCCGCTGGCGCGTTTCATCCCCGATCCCGTCCCGCATGGCATGGCGCTCCCGCATGGTCCCGGTCGGATTTAAAAGAACGATCGGTTCAGAAATCGACACGCAATTTCGTGATGCAAACATTCGTGAACCCGCGCAGGCATGGCCCTGCGGCCCGCCTGCCCGAAGCCCGGTCCAGTGCCGCCAGCCTTCGGGACCGATCTCGCCTTTCGCGTCGCATCGCAGGATGGCGCCACCGCGTCATCGCCCGACGCGCGCCCGCGGGTCCGAAGAAGACGGCGCCGGTCCTCTGCCGCGTCCTCCTCATCCCGCGGACCAGGCCCCCCGCCCGGCGGCCCGGTCCCGCGCGCGGCTCAGGGCCGATGCCCTGCCCTCGGCGTCAGCCGGGGCGCGCCCGGGTGGCACCGGCTATCGGGTGGACGCCCGCAAAAGGTCCGATGGAAGTCCGATGGAAGTCCGATGATTTTCCGATTTCCCGAAACCGGCCCCTCCGGCCGGTCCGGACGGTCACGCCGTTCCGGCCAGCGCGTCCATCCGGCGGGCCAGGTCCACGTCCCGCGCGGTCAGCCCGCCCGCGTCATGGGTGGTCAGCACCACCTCGACGCGGCGGTAGACATTGCGCCATTCGGGGTGATGGTCCAACTTCTCGGCCCAGAGAGCGACCCGCGCCATGAACCCGAACGCCTCGACGAAGTTCTTGAACTCGAACGTCTTTTGAAGGGCATCCCGGCCCTCGTCCAACACCCAGCCCGCCGCCAGAAGCGGCGCCAATGCCTGTATCCGCGCGTCCCCGGTCAGTGTGTCGCTCATGTCTCCTCCGTCGTGACCCTGCGAAACGGCCCGTACTCGGTCAGCACCTCGATCTCCTCCTCGACGGCGTCGCGCTCGGCCCGCAGATATTTGGCAACTGCCCCCCGCAATCCCGGATCCGCGATCCAGTGCAACGAATTGGTCGCCACCGGCAAATACCCCCGCGCCAGCTTATGCGCCCCCTGCGCCCCCGCCTCGACGGTGGCAAGGCCCTGGGCGATGGCATGGTCGATGGCCTGATAATAGCACAGTTCGAAATGCAGGCAGGGGTGGTCCTCGATGCAGCCCCAGTAGCGCCCGTAAAGCCTTTTGCGGCCAATGAAATTCAGCGCCCCCGCCACGGGTCGGCCGTCGCGTTCGGCCAGCACCAGCAGCATGTCGTCGCGCAGCGTTTCCTGTGCGCGGTCAAAGAAGGCGCGCGTCAGGTAGGGGGTGCCCCATTTGCGCGCGCCGGTGTCCTGGTAGAAACGCCAGAAGGCGTCCCAATGCTCGGGCCGGATCGCGTCGCCCGCATAGTGGCGAATTTCTCCGCCAAAACCCTGCGCCGTCGCGCGTTCCTTGCGGATATTCTTGCGCTTGCGCGACGAGAGGTCGGCGAGGAAGGCATCGAAATCGGCATAACCGCGGTTTTCCCAGTGGAATTGCTGGGTGACGCGGTGCATCAGGCCCATTTCGGCCCCGGCCAACGCCTCGGCCTCGGTGCAGAAGGTGACATGGACCGAGGACAGCCGGTTGCGCGCCACCAGTTCCACCGCGCCCTGCACCAGCGCCGCCATGCCCGTTTGCCCCGCCTCGGGACGCACCAGCAAGCGCCGCCCCGTCGCGGGGGTGAAGGGCACGGCGATCTGAAGCTTGGGATAATAGCGCCCGCCCGCCCGGTCATAGGCATGGGCCCAGTTGTGGTCGAAGATGTATTCGCCCTGGCTGTGGGTCTTGGCGTAAAGCGGCGCGACGGCAAGGATCGCGCCGCGCTGCCGGGCCACCAGATACTGGGGATGCCAGCCGGTGCCGGGGCCGACCGAGCCGCTGTCTTCCAGCGCCTTGAGGAAGCGATGAGTGGTGAACGGATCCTCTGGCCGCCCGCCATCCCCGGCTTCGGGACAGGCGCAGGCATCCCATTCGGCCGGGGCGATCTGCGAAATCGAGGTCACGACCTCGATCTCGATCCGCGCCTCTTCGGTCTGCACGGTGTCAAGCTGCCCTTCGGCCATGCGCGCCCTCCTGTCCGCCCGATCAGATGGGCCGGGCCGGGCGCGGGTCAAGCGGCAGGGCGGGTCGCGGCGTAGCCCTCGAAGGTGACGTTCTGCGCAAGCGACCGGGCGATGGCCTCGTCCTGCGGGCTGCGGATCGTCCAGCACAGGATGGCGGCGCCTAGGGCGCGCAACTCGGCCACCCGCGGCCGGGACAGGTCCGACCAGCGATGCGAGATGAACGTGGCGCCGACCCGGTCGAAATCGGGGATTTCCCGCAGCAACTTTCGCACCGGGCCGGGCAGGCCGGGCCAGCCCGGACGCTTGTAGGCGCAGGTGGTGATTCCGCGGGGAATGTCGGGCGCGGCCTCGGCCAGCGCGGCGACGGAATGGGGATTGAAGGACATCACCGCCACCGGCCCCTCATAGCCTGCCAGCGCGCGGGCGACGGCGCGTTCCAGCGCGCCCACCTCGCGGCCCATTGCGCCATCCTGATCCTTGATCTCGATCAGCACGGGCACCCGGCCTGCGACCTCGTCCAGCACCTCGTCCAGCGTGGGGATCGCGCTGGCGCCGCCCAGAAGCGGGAAATCCCGCAGTTCGGCCCGGCTGCGCTGGCGGATCGAGCCGGTGCCGCCGGTCAGCCGCTTGAGGTCATAGTCGTGGAACACCATCGCCGCCCCGTCCGACGAAGGCTGGATGTCGATCTCGATGCCATAGCCCGCCGCCAAGGCAGCGCGCACGGCTTCGATCGAGTTCTCGGGCCGGCCCGCGCCGCGGTCGTGGAAGGCGCGATGGGCAATGGGCGTGTCCAGGAACGCGCGCGGCAGGGCGGTCATCGGATCTGGAAGATCCCCTCGATCTCGACCGCGACGCCAAAGGGCAGCGCGGCCGCGCTG
>NZ_DSDD01000227.1:0-3067 GCF_011048875.1 Rhodovulum sp. | reverse complement strand
GTGCCGGTGCTGCCCTGGGCGGCGTGGCAGGCCTGGGTGCCGAACCTTGCGATGCCGGCGGTCTGCCTGCTGATCGCCTTTGGCACGGCTGCGCCCAACCCGCTCAGCTTCGGGGGCGCGCGCGACGACCGGTTCGATCCGGCCCGACCCGGCATTGCCGGGCTGACGCGCCACCCGCTGCTCTGGGCGCTGGCGCTCTGGGCGGCCGCGCATGCGTTTGCCAATCCCGACCTTGCGCATTTGCTGATGTTCGGCGGCCTCGCGGGTTTCGCGATTCTCGGCACACGGATCATCGACCGGCGCAACCGGCGGCTTCTGGGCGTCGCCGAATGGCAGCGGCTGGCCGCCAGTACCTCGAACTTGCCGCTGGCCGCATTTGCGGCTGGCCGATGGCGACCGCGCCGAGGCCCTGCCCTGGCAAGGCTCATCATCGCCGTTGCGCTCTGGGCGATGCTGGTCTTCAGCCACGCCCCGGTGATCGGCGTATCGCCGGTTCCGACATATTTCTGAAGGAATCAGATCCCCGGATCGTCGATCATCCGCACCGGCTAGGCCAGCCTGACGACCAAGATCGTTGCTCTGGTGGATGCTCTTGGCAAACTTGTCCGCTTCCTGCTCCTGCCAGGTCAGGCCCATGACATGAAAGGCGTTGCCCCATTGATCGACAATGTTTCGTTTGGGGCGCTCCTGGCAGACAAGGCGTTCGACGCGAGGCACTGTACCCCCGTGCGGCGGATGCCTTGGATCCCCGAGGCTCAAGTGAAACATCTCCGTTGCCGCAGTCTGGAGCCTAGGCAAATCCGCCGTCATCGCGCATGATCGGGCCATGGCCATCGTCTTCCTGATCATCATCGGTGCGGCGGCCGGGTTCATCGCGACCCGGCTGATGCGGCTTGAGGTCGACATTCCGACGACCATCGCCATCGGCATATTCGGCGCGCTCCTCGGCGGGTTCGTGCTTCGGATGATCATGGCGCTGACCGGGTTCGCCGCGGGCTTCGTGGGGGCCGTTCTGGGCGCGATGCTGCTGATCTGGCTCTATCGCCTTTACGTTCAGGGGCGCTGAGGCGGCAGGTTCGCCTCGACCCGGAACCCCGGCGGGATGCCATCCGCCCGCCCCTCGAGCACCAGATCGGCCATCACCGCCCCGACCAATGGCGCCAGCCCGATGCCGATCTTGAAGCCGCCATTGGCCACGAAATGACCGGCCCGTCCGGGCCATGGCCCCAGCATCGGCGCGATCGAGCGGGCGCGCGGGCGCACGCCGGCCCAGCGCTCGATCACCTCGGCCTGTGCCAGCGCCGGACATACCGTGCGCGCCTGCGCTATCACCTCGTCCAGCCGCACATCGGTCGACCACGGATCGGCAAACTCGCGTTCCGTGGTCGAGCCGACCGCCACCGTCCCGTCATGGTGCGGCACGATCAGAAGCCCCCCGGCATAAAGCTGCGGCACCGCGCCCGCGTCATGGGCCAGGATCGCCGCCTGCCCCTTGACCCCGCTGCCGACGGCATGGCCCAGTTCGGCCGACAGATGCGCAAGGCCCGGATAGCCCGTGGCCCAGATCACGCGCCCCTCGATGGGCCCCTCGGCGCCACAGGCGACCTCGCCGCCCTGCGCCCGGATGGCCGCCGCCAGCGCCGCGCAGGCCGCCCGGGGGGCGATCCGTGCCGAGAGCGTGTCGTGGATCAGGAACCCCGTGGGCGATACCGGCGCGAACGCGCCCGCAGCCTCTGCCGTCACCACCCGCCATTCGGCCAGGCCGCGCCAGAGCTGCCTCGCCTGCACCTCGCGCGCCCGCGCGCGCCCCAGCGCGGTTTCATCCGCGATGGGCTGGAACCGGCCAAGCCGGGCATAGCCCGTCGCCCGGCCCGCAAGCTGCTCGACCTCGGCCCAGAACCCGGGCGCCATGACGAGGCTTTCGAACTGGAACGCCTTCTTGTCGTCCCAGGCCTCGGGCACATGGGGCGACAGGGCCCCCACCGGCGTACCGCTGGCACCCGCCCCGGGATGCGACCACTCCACGACGCGCACGCGGGCGCCGCGCCGCGCGCAGGCATGGGCGCAGGCAAGCCCGAACACCCCCGCCCCCATCACCGTCACGTCGACCGTTGCCATTGCCAGCGCCCTTCCCCATTCTCGCGCTTCAGATCACCGGGGTCTAGGGCAAGACATGACGCAAGGCCAGCACGCCGACATTTCGTGGACGGCCGAAGGCGTGCCGGTCTCGGCGCGGTTCGATGATCCCTATTTCTCGCTGGGCAACGGGCTGGCCGAAACGCGCCATGTCTTTCTGGCGGGCAACGCGCTGCCCGCGCGGTTCCGGCCCGGCTTTCACATCGCGGAACTGGGCTTCGGGACGGGGCTGAACCTGCTGGCCGCGCTGATCGCATGGCGCGCGGCCGGTGTGGCTGGGCCATTGAGGTTCACCAGTTTCGAGGCGTTTCCCATGGACGCGGACCAGATGGACCGCGCACTGTCGGCCTTCCCCGAGGTGCATGCAGTCGCGGGGCCGCTACTGGCGGCCTGGGCGCGGGGGGCGCGGACGATCCGCACCGAAGACCTTGAGGCCGAGATCGTGATCGGCGATGCCCGCGAAACCCTGCCGCACTGGACGGGCCGGGCCGATGCCTGGTTCCTGGACGGCTTTGCCCCCGCCAAGAACCCCGAACTCTGGGCGCCCGACCTGCTGGCCGAGGTCGCCGCACATACCGCACCGGGCGGCACCGCCGCGACCTACAGCGCGGCAGGCGCGGTGCGGCGCGCGCTGTCCGAGGCGGGCTTTGCCGTCGACCGCCGCCCGGGCTTTGGCCGCAAGCGGCACATGACCGTCGCAAGGCGCCCGGCGTAACCGAGCAGAACACCCGCCTCGGCATCCTGCTGATGGTCGCCACGACCTTTGTCTTTGCGATGCAGGACGGGCGCTCACGCCATCTGGCCGGGGAATACAACGTGCTGATGGTGGTGATGATCCGCTACTGGTTCTTCGCCGCCTTCGTGATCGCCTTCGCCGCGCGCAAGGCCGGTGGAATCCGCGCCGCCGCGGCGACAAGGCGGCCCTATCTTC
>NZ_DSDD01000310.1:0-3086 GCF_011048875.1 Rhodovulum sp. | reverse complement strand
GACCGCTTGAGACCGCGCTTCAGGATCGCCCCAAACGCCCGCCAATCCAGCAGCGCGTCCACCTTGGAAAGCACATCGTCATCGCCAATCCGATCCGACACCTCGCGCAAAAACAGGTCCATATAGCCGCTCCGAAATATCCCAGGCGACGGATACCAAATCGGGAAACCAGCGGGAATCCGGTATTATGCAGAGGTCTTGATCAACCACTTCGCCGTTGTTCAGGCCGGACCTGGTCGGATTGTTCAGGCTGAGCGATTTCCTGCATGTGCTGGAGGATTGAAACAGGGCGCTTTCCTTCCTATCGGACCGCGCTCAGTCCCCGCCGAGCCGCCGCACCTGCGGCGCGGTGCCGGTCAACTTGTTGAAAAGCCTGCGCTTGAGCGACAGATGCGGAAGCTGCTCGCGATCTTCCACGAAGACGGCGCCACTCAGCGCGGGGTCACGCCAGAGGGCCAGCGCCGCACCCCATCGGGCGGCCCTGGCCGGGTCGTGCCCCCCGGGAATTCCCATGCCGGTGTTCAGCGCGCCGGGGATCCAGTCGCTGATCACGATGTCGGGAAAGCGGTCCGCCAAGTCCCGGACCATCGCCCGTGTCAGTATGCGCCCTGCCCCCTTGGACACCGAATAGGCCGAGGCCAGATGCACCGGATTCAGATCGGCAAAGGAGGTGATATTGACGATCCGGCCATGACCGCGTGGGACCATGCGTTCGAGCGCCAGCATCGCGCAACTGGCCATCCCGCCCAGATTGACCGCGACGGTCTGCATGAAGCTCTCGGGCGTCTCGTCCAGGAAATCGCGATGGGGATAGATCGCGGCATTGTTGATCAGCGTATCAAGCGGCCCGAACGCGGCATCGATCCGGGCAAAGGCGGCGCGCAAGGATACGGGATCGGCCACATCGGCCAGGACCGGCAGGATGCGCCCCTCGGGCGCCGCCCGGGCCAGATCCCCGAGCGGTTCCGCCGCGCGCCCCAGGGCGGCCACCCTCAGCCCGTGCCCGGCCAGCGCCAGCGCCAGTTCCCGGCCAAGACCGCGCCCGGCCCCGGTGACCAGCGCGACGGATGGCGGCGGATGGGGTCCTGTCATGGCGATGCCCTCCCCTGCACCCGCCCGGCGATGATGTCGGCCACCCGCAGCGCGTTCGCGGCGATCGTCAGGCTGGGATTGACCCCCAGCGCGCTCGGCATGAACGCGGCATCGGCCACATAGAGATTGTCCAGATCATGGGTCCGGCAATCGGGCCGCAGCACCGAGCGGGTCGGATCGGTGCCGAAGCGCAGCGTGCCCGTCGGATGGCCGAAATTGAGCATCGGCTGCAACGAGACCATGAACCGCCGGTGACCGCGGAACGCGCGCAGAAGCGCCTTGCGGAACCGCTTGCGGCGGGCCAGCAATTCCTTGCGATAGGTATATTCGAAGGTCAGGATCTCGGGATCCTGGGGATTCAGCAGCACGCGGTTCTCGGGATAGGGGAAATCCTCGATCATGCCCACGAAGACCGCCGCACGGCCGAAGAGCCGGCTCATCGCCAGCGCCGCAGCACCGACTGGTCATAAAGCCGGTTCAGATGGGCCACCATGTTGGCATGGCTGACCTCCATCCCCATCGACTGGATCAGCCCGAAGCGCTGCCCGTCCAAGGCGTAGAGATCGCGCAGCGAGATCGCCTTGCCGAACCCCGCTTCGCCGTCCTGCCGCCCGCGCGGCCAGAGCACGAAGATCTCGTTGAGATGGAACATCAGGCCGCGCCCGACCCAGCCGCTGGAATTGGCGCAGCCCGCCGGGTCGTGGCGGTTCGAGGCCAGCAGAAGCCGCGCCGAGCCAAGCGCACCGGCGCACAGCACGCAGACCGGGGCGGCAAGCTCTGCCTCCTGCCTGTTCCGATGCACACGCAGCCCGGTGACGCGGCGGCCATCCTCGAGGATCTCGCGCACGTCGCATCCCGCCAGAAGCGCCGCCCGGCCCGTCGCCAGTGCCGGGCGCACCCCGGCAGAGCGGCCGTCCATCTTGCAGTCCCAAAGGCATTTCGCACCCAGGCATCCCCGGCAGCGCCCAGGATCGCGCACCGCCAGATGCAGCCGGTAGGGATGCAGCCCGCGCGCCTCCATCTCGGCGATCAGCGCGGCATCCCCGGCCGAGAGCGGGCCGGGCGGCTGCAGGAGCGGCGGCGGCTCCGCAGACAGCGGATCGGGGGTGCCGCTCAGATGCAGCAGCGCCGCGGCCTCGTCGAAATAGGGCCGGAACGCATCGAACCCCACGGGCCAGCCTCCCGTGGGATACGGCAGGGCCGGATCGTCGTCCAGATCGTGGCGCTCGGGCCGTTCCAGCGCGGCGGCGTAGAACACCGAGGATCCGCCCGGCCCCGCCCCATAGGGGCCGAAGAACCGGGTCACCACACCGTCAAGCCGCGCCTCGGCCGGCTTCGGCCAGAGCCCACGCAACAGCCGCGCCGCGGGATGGATGATCGTTTCGGAAGTGCGGGTCTGTTCGGCCGAATGGCCCGCCGGTCCCTTTTCCAGGAACAGCACCGACAGCCCCCGCTCGGCCAGCCGCCGCCCCAGAAGACCGCCGCCCATGCCCGCGCCGATCACCAGCACGTCCCAGCGCCCCGCCCGGGCTTCTGCAAGGGTGATGCTGCTCTCCATGGCTCAGCTTCCTCCGAAGACCGGCGCGAACCGGGCGCGCAGGGCAAGCGCGCCGGTATTCGTGACGTGGTTGTTGTCGAAATAGACCGGTCGGCCGTTCAGATAGGCGGTGCAGGCCTGCGGCGTGCAGAGATCGCGCCACAGGTCGATCACCGCGACCCCCTCCCGGCCCGCCGCGGCCCCGAGCGCGGCATCGGCGGCGGCAAAGCGCGCCTCGAGCGCGGCGCGGGGGGTGGTGCCCAGTTGCAGGCGCACCTCGTCGGCATCAAGCCGGCCATAGGCCAGCGCCTGGGCCGCGCTACCGGCGGAATACTGCGCGATCTCGGGCGCCTGACGCAAGATGAAGACATGCGGCACGAGCGGCGCCAGCCGGTCGAGCGTGTGGGAAAGCGCCGCGGCCACAAGCGCCCCCTGCCCGCCCCCGGCCGGTTCGGTC
>NZ_DSDD01000030.1:0-3089 GCF_011048875.1 Rhodovulum sp. | reverse complement strand
GGCGACGATCGAGGCGAGACGGCCGAGCACGACGCCCTCGGCGTCGATCACGATCCACTTCTTCTCGATCTCCGCCGGGGTAGCGGTGTAGGTCTTCATCTCTCTTGCCCTATCGCTGGGGGGTCCAGGGGGCGGGGCAGGGCCCGGCCCCGGTCGGGATGGCGGAGTTCTAAGCATTTTGGCCGCACAGTCAATAGTTGTGGCCTCCGAAAATCCCAATGTTATCATGTAATTAAAAAATAGGTAGCATGTTACCCCAAAAAGTGTACCGACATTTCGACCGGGTGTTGCGGATCCAAGATCGACGGAGGCCGGGGGCGTTGCCCCCGGACCCCCAGGATATTTCGGGCCAGAAGAAGGCAGAACGCCGGGGCGGGAATGTGCGGCCGGCCGCAGGGACCGGCCAGCGGGGCGCGCTAGTCGGCTGCCTCGTCGGCGGTCTCTGAACTCGGCTTGAAGGAGCGGGTGAGGAAGGCGGGCATGTGATCGCCCATCCCGACCACCGGGCCGTCCCGGCCGGGCTTGGTGCCGCGGCGGTGTCGGTCGCCGCGCTCGCTGCGCCCGGCCCGGTCTGTCCGGTCGCGCATGGGTTGTTCGGCAGGGCCGGGCCCGGTCGGGCGCCGGGGGACATCGCGCTGCTTTTCCCGCGGGGTCGCGGCCGGGGGAGAGGCCTCCCTTTCGCGCCGGTCACCAGCTGCGGCACCGCCCTTGAGCGGACTTTCGACGCGGGGGATTTCCTTTTGGACCAGCGCCTCGATCGCGGCGAGGTACTTCTCGTCATGCGGCACGCAGATCGTCAGCGCCTTGCCCAGCCGACCGGCACGGCCGGTGCGACCGATGCGGTGGACGTAATCCTCGGCGTGCGAGGGAACGTCGTAGTTGAAGACGTGGGACACGGCGGGTACGTCGAGGCCGCGCGCGGCCACGTCCGAAGCGACCAGCAGCTGAAGTGTTCCGGCACGGAACGCATCCAGCGTGCGGGTGCGCTGGGACTGGTCCAGATCCCCATGGATCGGCGCCGCGTCATAGCCGTATTTGGTCAGCGACTTGGCGACGATGTCGACCTCTGTCTTGCGGTTGCAGAAGATGATCGCGTTGGTGCAGGCTTCGCCCTCGCGGTCGATCAGCGCGCGCAGAAGGGCGCGTTTTTCCTTGGCCTGCATGTCCTTGCGGGTGGCGGTGTAACGGACGACGCCCTGCTCGATGCTTTCGGCGGTGGTGGCGCGGCGGGCGACCTCGACCTTTTCGGGCGCTGACAGGAAGGTGTTGGTCACGCGCTCGATCTCGGGCGCCATGGTGGCCGAGAAGAAGAGCGTCTGCCGCGTGAATGGCGTCAACCGGAAGATGCGCTCGATATCGGGGATGAAGCCCATGTCGAGCATCCGGTCGGCCTCGTCCACCACCATGATCTGCACGCCGGTGAGCAGAAGCTTGCCGCGCTCGAAATGGTCGAGCAGGCGGCCGGGCGTCGCGATCAGCACGTCCACGCCCTTGTCGATCAGCGCATCCTGCTCCTTGAAGCTGACGCCGCCGATCAGCAAAGCCTTGGTCAGCTTCGTCTTCTTGGCGTAGGTGTCGAAATTCTCGGCCACTTGGGCGGCCAGTTCCCGGGTCGGCGCCAGCACCAGGCTGCGCGGCATGCGCGCCCGCGCCCGGCCGCGGCCCAGCAGCGTGATCATCGGCAGCACGAAACTGGCGGTCTTGCCGGTGCCGGTCTGCGCGATGCCCAGGACGTCGCGGCCCTGGAGAGCGGGAGGGATGGCGCCAGCCTGGATCGGCGTCGGCTCGGTGTAGCCAGCGTCGGCGATGGCGGAGAGCACCTTGGGGTCAAGCCCCAGATCGGCGAAAGTGGTCATGTGGGTCCTTGGCGTGGTTGCGGCTTTCGATGGCCGCTCCGTTTCGCGCGGCCCGACCGGCCGGATTGCCGGTCTCGTTCTTCTGTGAGGGTCGTTAGGGCATGGGGGCGGCTTCGTCAAGGTGCGCCCCCAGCGACCGAACGGCGCTTGACGGCGTCAGAGGAAGAAGGCCGTGATGAACAGAATTTCGGCCAGGATCAGCGCATAGCCGACCAGCGCGGCCAACCCGTCGCGCGACGACAGTGCGAGCCCCAGCACGACCACATGCAGCGACAGCACGAAGGGAAAGCCCGGGATCAGGCCGACCAGTGTCATCACCGCCCCGGTCAGTAGCAGGATCAGCGCGATCGCACGGCGCGCCACCGCGCCTTCGACCAGGAAGACGAGGCGCGGCATCAGATGCGGGCGCAGCCACAGCGCCCAACGCTGGGCTTTCGCGACCGAGACGGCCAGCATGTGCCCCGAAAAGCTGACTCGTCCCAACCGGTCCGGCACCCAGATCTCCTGTGCGCCGGTCATCATGCGCCCGCCGATCAGGATCAGGAACAGCGCCACCACGTTCGGCACGCCGGGGATCATGCCCGTCGGCAGGATCAGCATCCCTGCCAGAAGAGCAAGCAGCGGACCGAAGCCGCGTGGCCCGATGGTCTCGACCAGATCGTGGACGCTGACCCGGTCGCGGGCAAGCGCCAGCGCGCCGAGGTCTTCCAGCAGGGACGAGATGATCCAGTCGTCGTCAGCACACATTGCGTTCGGCCGCCCCGCCGGGAAACTGCGGTATCAATTGCCGGGGCGGCCGGTGGCACCCCATTTCCGATGTCGCGCCGGTTTCGCGCAAAATCAAGGATCGTGCGGTATCGCTGTAACCTTCGCGTGTTGACAAGCGTTTGAACGCACCGGCATTGAAAGTCGAAGAGACACCAATCCGGGAGGAGTATCATGGCGTATCGGTCGCTCAGGGGGATGGCGCTGGCTGGCAGCATGCTTGCGGGCTTCGCCTTGGGGCCGGGGGCGCTGGCGCAAGGCGACGTTGCCGCGATTCCGGGAGACGCGGCCGGGGCGCGGGTGATCGGCGAGGCGCTTGTCACCGGAACCGACGGATTGAGGCAGGACGTCGCGGAGGGCTTGCGCCTGCTCGAGCAGGCGGCGGCGGGCGGCGATGTGGCTGCCCGCGCGAGTCTGGGCAAGATGTTGCTTGACGGGATCGTGGTTCCTGCCGATCCGGCGCGGGCC
>NZ_DSDD01000293.1:0-3091 GCF_011048875.1 Rhodovulum sp. | reverse complement strand
CGCCCGCGCGGGCGTCAACGTGGACATGATCGTGCAGAACATCTCGGAAGAGGGGCGCACCGACATGACCTTTTCCTGCCCGGTCAACCAGGTGCCCCGCGCCGAGGACGCGATGGAAAAGGCCCGCGCCTCCGACGAGATCAATTTCCACGGGCTGGTCGCCGATACCGATGTGGCCAAGGTCTCGGTCGTGGGGATCGGCATGCGCAGCCATGCCGGCGTTGCCGCGCGGATGTTCGAGTCGCTCGCCGCCGAGGGGATCAACATCAAGGTCATTGCAACCTCCGAGATCAAGATTTCCGTTCTGATCGACCGGAAATATATGGAACTTGCCGTGCAAGCCCTCCATGATGCGTTCGGACTGGACAAAGCAGCCTGACGTGGGGGCAGATGCCCGGACAGACCGACAGCGCAAGTCGCAGGCTGCTCGGTAGCCTGCGCGGTGCCCTGGCCGAACCCGGCGCGGGACAGGAACGGCTTGACCGCATCACCACCATCATCGCCGAGCAGATGGGCACCGATGTCTGCTCGATCTACCTGTTCCGCGATGCCGACACGCTGGAGTTGTGCGCCACCGAGGGGCTGAAATCCGAGGCGGTGCACCAGACCCGCCTGCGCGTGGGCGAGGGGCTGGTGGGCCGTGTCGCCAAGACCGCGCAGCCGATCAACACCGGCAAAGCGCCCCAGGAACGCGGCTTCCGCTTCATGCCAGAAACCGGCGAGGAGGTGCTGTCCTCCTTCCTGGGCGTGCCGATCCAGCGGCTGGGCGAACGGCTGGGCGTGCTGGTCGTGCAGTCCCGCGAGGGGCGGCAATATTCCGAGGACGAGGTCTATGCCCTCGAAGTCGTGGCCATGGTGCTGGCCGAGATGACCGAACTGGGCGCCTTCATCGGCGAGGGCGAGGCGCTGGCCGCGCTGCACCAGCGCCCGGTCATGTTCCAGGGCACCGTCGGGCAGGAGGGCGTCGCCGTCGGCCATGTCTGGCTGCACGAGCCGCGCGTCGTCGTCACCAACCCCATCGCCGACGACCCCGAAAAGGAACGGACCCGCCTGCGCGAGGCGGTGGACCGGCTGCGCGTGACCGTGGACGAGATGCTGAGTTCCGCGCCCCTGGGCGACAAGGACCAGTTGCAGGTGCTCGAAGCCTACCGGATGTTCGCCAATTCCCGCGGCTGGAAACGCCG
Source organism: Rhodovulum sp. (assembly GCF_011048875.1). Lineage (NCBI taxonomy): Bacteria > Pseudomonadati > Pseudomonadota > Alphaproteobacteria > Rhodobacterales > Paracoccaceae > Rhodovulum > Rhodovulum sp. Next base: position 1,907 of record NZ_DSDD01000293.1, on the reverse strand, counting down.
GATGGAAGAGGACATCGCCCGCGGCCTGTCCGCCGAGGCGGCGGTGGAAAAGGAACAATCCGCCGCCCGCGCGCGCATGCAGACCGTGCCCGACGCCTATCTGCGCGAAAGGCTGCACGATCTGGACGACCTGTCCAACCGCCTGCTGCGCATCCTGACCGGCCAGGGCGAGCGCACCGGCGCCGAGCGCCCGGCCGATCCGATCCTGATCGCGCGCAATATCGGGCCGGGCGAATTGCTGGAATATGGTCGCGCGCTCAGGGGGATCGTGCTGGAAGAGGGCTCGGTCGGCAGCCATGCCGCCATCGTGGCGCGCGCCTTCGCGATCCCGCTTGTCATCAATGCCGCCCGCATCGCCACCGAGGCGCTGAACGGCGATCCGATCCTCGTCGACGGCGAGCAGGGCGTCGTGCACCTGCGCCCCGAGGAAACCGTCGCCGCCGCCTTCCGCGACAAGATGGCGATGCAGGCCAAGGCGCAGAAACGCTATGCCGCGATCCGCCGCGAACCCGCCGTGACGCTCTGCGGCCAGCGCATCGCGCTGACCATGAATGCGGGGCTGATGGCCGACCTGCCCTCGCTGGACAGTTCCGGCGCCGAGGGGGTCGGGCTGTTTCGCACCGAATTGCAGTTCCTCGTCCGCTCCAAGGTGCCGCGCCGCAGCGAACTGGCGGCACTCTATGCCCGCGTGATGGACGCCGCCAGGGGCAAGCGCGTGGCCTTCCGCACGCTCGATATCGGGTCCGACAAGGTGCTGTCCTACATGAAGCCGCAGGAGGAACCGAACCCGGCGCTGGGCTGGCGGGCGATCCGGGTGGGGCTGGACCGGCCCGGCATGATGCGAATGCAGTTGCAGGCGCTGATCCGGGCCGCGAACGGGCGGCCGCTGACGGTGATGTTCCCCTTCATCGCCCAGCTCGACGAGTTCCGCGCCGCGCGCGACCATCTGCTGCACGAGCTTGACCGCGAGGAACGGCTGGGCCGCGTCCTGCCCGAGAAGGTCGAGATCGGCGCGATGCTGGAAACCCCCTCGATGGCCTTTGCCCCGCGCCAGTTCTTCGAGGAGGCCGATTTCATCTCGATCGGCGGCAATGACCTGAAACAGTTCTTCTTCGCCGCCGACCGCGAGAACGAGCGCGTCCGGCGCCGCTATGACACGCTGAATGTCAGCTTCCTGACCTTTCTGGAACAGATCGTCCGGCGCTGCGAGGAAACCGGCACGCCGCTGTCCTTCTGCGGCGAGGATGCCGGCCGCCCGGTCGAGGCGCTGTGCTTCGCCGCGATCGGCTTTCGCGCGCTGTCGATGCGGCCCGCCTCGATCGGCCCGGTCAAGCACCTGCTGCGCAAGAGCGACCTGTCCGAGGCCCGCGCCGTGATCGACGCCGCGCGCGCCACCGGTGCGCAATCGGTCCGCCCCGCGGTGATGGACTGGCTGCGCCGCCGCGGCGAATAGGCCCTATTCCGCGGGCGTCGCGACCAGCCCCGACAGGATCGTCTCGTTCCCCTTTTCGGGATGGCGCGGGATCAGCAGCGCCAGGCCCAGCGACGCCGCCGCCATGCAGGCCGCCAGCACGAACCCGCCATCGGGCGAGGGGATCCACAGATAGCCCAGCGCCGCGGGCAGGAAGACCGCCGCGATATGGTTGATGGCAAAGGCCACCGCCGCGGTGGGCGCAATGTCGCCCGGATCCGCGATCTTCTGGAAACAGGTCTTCAGCGCAAAGGCCAGCGCGAAGAAAAGGTGATCCAGAACGTAAAGTGCCGCCGCCACAGCGGCAGCGCGGCGGCCTCGGCCAGGGGCATCGGGCAGGGTCGGACTGCAGGCATCATCGCCCTGCGATAGCCCCCCGCCCCGGCCTTGGCGAGGGGGGGGAATCGCCCCCCCCTCGCCAAGGCCGGGGCGGGGG
>NZ_DSDD01000446.1:0-3094 GCF_011048875.1 Rhodovulum sp. | reverse complement strand
CGGTATCCTGGTGGTGCGGGATGCGGTCTGTCGGCAGCGGCGGACCCTCGACCGAGGGGATCACCTGCGGGATCACGCCAAGCAGGCGTATTTCGCAAGAATCATCGCGACGCGGGCAAAGGGTGGCATCGCTGGATAGGGCAGGCCCGGGAAATCGACGATCTCCATCGCCGCGGTCAGATCCTTGCCCTGCACGCCGAGCGTTCCGGGTGCCCCGCCCGTGCCGGGGGTCAGCGCGGTGCGGGTGACCACGCCGTTGATCAGCGTGCTGGCCTGCCCGTTCACCGTGGCCACCAGCGCCACCCGCAGAATCGGCAGCGCCGAGCCGCCGGCAAGCAGGAAGACGGTGTTCAGCGGCGAGTCCTTCTCGACTGCGAATTCCATCGAGAACCCGCTTTGCGTCTCGCCCGAATTGTCCTCGATGCTGACCGATTGCAGGGCGTCGATGACCGAGGCCGGGGTGGGGACCGGGATGCCCGGGCCGAACAGCAGCGTCAGGTCGATGCCCTTGATCATGGCGCTATTCCTCGGGCGGCGCGGGCACGCCGCGCGGCCAGGTGATGCGGATCGTGGTCTCCGGCGCTTCCAGGTCCTTGGCCCAGAGCGCGCCATTGGCATCCATCAGCAGCCAGAACATTTCCGGATCGCCGGTCTCGGCCGCGGCGATGCGGTCCAGCCGCTCGCCCTGTTTCGTCTCGCGCAGATGGCGCAGGGCAAATTCCTCGGGCGGTGGCGCGAGGCGGCATTTCAGACAGCTCACCGGCTGGCCGTCCGGCCCGGTGACCTGCGTGGTCGGGATGCCGTGATAGCGGCTTTCGGGCGGGAAATCGGTGCGCTCGACGATGCCCGCCTCGAACATCGCCTGGATCGGGTTCTTCATGTCGGCAGCCCCCCAAGTCCCAACTCGCCCAGCTGCCCGGCGGCGGCGCGTGCGGCCAGCGCCTCCTTGCCTTGCAGATAGGCCATGAACAGCCCGCCGCCCCGATGGTCGAAGCCCGGATCGGAGACCGACAGCACCCGCAGCGTCAGGCTGACCCGCGCGCGGATCGGGTTCAGCGCGGGGTCGAAGAATTCCTCGGTGATCGACAGTTCGGCCAGCCGCACCGGCACCACGCGGCTGCGGCTCCAGACGAACAGCGCCAGCGGGGGTTCGACGGGCGTGATCTCGAAACTGCCGCTGCGGCGCTGGGCGCCCTGGCGTTCGAGTTGCGCGACCGTCGGGTGCAGCATCGATTCCAGCGCGGCAAGTGCGGGGAACAGCCCGGTCTCGACCGCGGAGCCGGTCAGCCGCAGCGGATGCGCCCGCGCGCCCTCGCCCTCGACCGCCTGCGCGCTCAGCCGACGGCTCAGCGTCTCGGCGGCGTATTGCAACGCCACGATTCGGCGCACCGCCCCGCTGCCCGGCTCGATCAGCACCAGCCCCGCGCGGGTCAGCCGGGGGGAATGGGGAAAACCGGTCATGTGATCCTCACCTCGACCCGGTCGGAATTGGTGCCGGTGTTGTCCGCCACCTGAACGGTGACAGTGCCTGCCGTGTTGCCGATGGTCAGCGTGGCGCGGGTTTCGTCTGACGGATCCTTGGCGATCGTGCAGCCCGGATCGGGGGGCACGATGGTCCAGTCGAGCGAGGTTCCCGCCGGCAGCGTTCCGGGCAGCGCCTCGACCCCCAGCGAGACGGTGCGCGGTGCGGGCGCGGCGGTAGCTTCCTCGGTCTCGGACCCGGCGCTGGGCGGCGGCGGGGAAGCGCTCTTCGCCCGTGCGCCGGATAACCCCCTGGCCCTGCTGCAAGGTATGGGTCAGTTCATGCGCCATCAGGTGCCGCCCCTCACGGGTTTCGGGGGCGTATTCGTCCGGGGCGAAGGCGATGTTCCGGCCCAGCGTGCAGGCGCGTGCGCCGATGCCGCGGGTCCACCGGTGGATTTCATCTGCACCTCGTCCTCCTTCTTGCGCTTCTCTTCCTCGTCGGGCTGGCGCTGGATCAGCGGCGTGACCGGCAAGGGGCCAGTCAGGGGTGTGGGGCGGTCGGCGGTGACGGTATCGACGATGCGGTCGGCCTCCTGCTCGAACCGGTCACCCGGGCGACCGAGCATGGGCTTGGCCTGCACGCGCGCGGCGCAGGCGGGCTGGGCGGGTTGCGGCGGGGCGTGGGTCATGGGCCTGTTCCTTCGCGCACGCTGCGGGCCAGCCCGGCCACCGCCCCGGCGATGGCGCGTTCAAGGGCCGCGCGCGAGACCGGCCCGCCCGTGATGCTGAGCGCGTCGATCCGGATCGTGATGCGTTGCGGCGTCATTCCAGCGCCGTCCGTTCCGCGGCGGTGAAGGGTTTTTCCAGCTTGGCGTATTCGCGTTCGGCGGCGGCCAGAACGTGGGCCATCGTGACCGGCCCGCCGGTGTCGGCGGCCAGGTAGGTCGCGCTCAGCGCGACCGAGCGGATCGCCCCGCCCGCAAGGTTCAACCGCGCCAGCCGCGCGGGATCGAGCCCCGAGGTCGGCGTGGCGGCGGGAAAGATCCGCGCCCAGATCGCGGCGCGCGCCGGTGCATCGGGGAAGGGGAAGGTCACGACGAAGCGCAGCCGCCGCAGGAAGGCCGCATCCAGCGCCGATTTCTGGTTCGTCGTCAGGATCGCGAGGCCGGGATAGGATTCCATCCGCTGCAATAGGTAGCTGACCTCGATATTGGCATAGCGGTCATGGCTGTCGCGCACCTCGGAGCGTTTGCCGAACAGCGCGTCGGCCTCGTCGAACAGCAGGATCGCGCCGCTGGCCTCGGCGGCGGCAAAGACGCGCGACAGGTTCTTTTCGGTCTCGCCGATATATTCGCTGACCACCTGGCTCCGGTCGATCCGGTAAAGATCGAGCGCCAGTTCGCCCGCGATCACTTCGGCCGCCAGCGTCTTGCCGTTGCCCGAGGCGCCCTCGAACAGCGCCGCCGAACCCGGCCCCCGCGGGCTTTTCGCGCGCCAGCCCCATCACGAACTGCACCGCGGGTTCATCCGCGACCAGCGTCCGGCGCAGCATCGCCCCGGTGCCGTCCAGCGTCAGCAGAATGTGGCGGCGCAGCGGCGCGGCGGGGCAAAGCGCGGTCCATGCCTCGGG
>NZ_DSDD01000447.1:0-3095 GCF_011048875.1 Rhodovulum sp. | reverse complement strand
GATCGCGCGGGCAGCGCGAGACATGCATGGCGGCAACGGGATCTCCGACAGTTTTCCGGTGATGCGCCACATGCTGAACCTCGAGACGGTGAACACCTACGAGGGCACGCATGACATCCACGCACTGATTCTGGGGCGGGCGCAGACCGGGCTGCAGGCGTTCTTCTGACGGCCTGAAGCCGCAGAAGGCATGACCGCGCTCAGAGATACTAGCGGTCGCGGAAGATGTGGCGCACGACATCCTGACGGGTCAGTCCGCGCGCGGCGAGATTCTCGTCGCTGAGCGCGTTCAACCGCTCGATCCGGCAGGTGCGGGGGTGGTGTTCCATCATCCGGACAAGCACATCGAGGAGGGTGGAGAGGATCGCGCCGGTGCGACCGGTGATCGCGGTAACTGCAAGTGCCATCTTGTGGAAACTCCTGTCGATTCACAGATGTTTCCTCCCATTTCCGCGAAAGCAGGACAGATGCGCTGACATGACCAATGCCCGCTGGCAAAGCCTGCCTTGTACCCAGCGGCCAGCGGGGGCGTGAAGTCTCAACCGGATCTTCAGCCTTTCGCGGTTCGCCCCTGCCGTGGCGCTGCGATTCGCACACAGGCGTCGTGATCGCCACTGGAAAGCCGTGCGGCGATTGTGTATCGCGCAGCCCATGACACAGCGCCTTACGATACGCCGCCCCGATGACTGGCACCTGCATCTGCGCGACGGCGCCATGCTGGCGGGCGTCCTGCCAGAGACGGCGCGCGACTTCGCCCGCGCGATCATCATGCCGAACCTGGTGCCGCCGGTGGTCACGGCGCGGGACGCGGCCGATTACCGGGCGCGAATCCTCGCCGCACTGCCCGAGGATATGGCCTTCACGCCGCTGATGACGCTTTATCTGACCGAAGAGACCGACCCGAACGACGTGGCCGCGGCCCATGCAAGCGGGCTGGTAAGCGCGGTCAAGCTGTACCCCGCGGGCGCGACGACCAATTCGGCCTCGGGGGTGACGGATTTCGACAAGGTCCGCAGCGTGCTGGAGAGGATGGCCGAGATCGGCTGCCCGCTTTGCGTGCATGGCGAGGTGACCGACCCCGAGGTGGACATCTTCGACCGCGAGGCGGTGTTCATCGACCGTGTGCTGGACCCGATCCGCCGGGCGGTGCCGGGGCTGCGTGTGGTGATGGAACACGTGACCACCGCCGACGGTGTCGACTATGTCAGGGCGAACGCGGCCGACCTTGGCGCGACGATCACCACGCATCACCTGATCATCACCCGCAACCATATCCTTGTCGGCGGGATCAAGCCGCATTACTACTGCCTGCCGGTGGCCAAGCGCGCGCGCCACCGCGACGCATTGGTGGCCGCCGCCACATCGGGCGACGCCCGGTTCTTCCTCGGCACGGACAGCGCCCCGCACAGCGATCCGACCAAGGAGTCGGCCTGCGGTTGTGCCGGCATCTTCTCGGCGACCAACACGCTGTCCTGCCTGGCGGAAGTGTTCGAGCGCGAAGGTGCGCTGGACCGGCTGGAGGCCTTCGTCTCGCTCAACGGTCCGGCCTTCTACGGCCTGCCGCCCAACGCGGAACGGATCACGCTGGTCAAGGGCGCCCCTGTCGCCTATCCTCCGAAGATCGAGACCGGCGCCGGGCCGGTGACGCTGTTCGACCCCGGCTTTCCCCTGCACTGGCGGGTCGAGCGGTAAGCCGCGTGTTTCCTTCAACCATTTCGCCGGGACGGCTCGAACCGTCCCGCCGCCAGATCGAGAGGTCCGCGCCATGATCCCCACCGCCTTCCCCGACCAGGCCGAGATGGCCCGGTTGTCGGCTCGCATGCTGCTGGAGGTAGGCGCGGTGCATTTCAACGCGGAAACGCCGTTCACCCTGGCCTCGGGCCTGCCCTCGCCCACCTATATCGACTGCCGCAAGCTCATCTCCTTCCCCCGCATCCGCGCGACGCTGATGGATTTCCTGGCCGTGACCGTGATGCGCGAGGCGGGGTTCGAGGCCTTCACCAACGTGGCTGGCGGCGAGACCGCAGGCATTCCCTTTGCCGCACTGGTGGCCGAACGGCTGGCGCTGCCGATGACCTATGTCCGCAAGAAACCGAAGGGCTATGGCCGCAACGCCCGGATCGAGGGCGTGATGGGCGAAGGCGACCGGGTGCTGCTGGTCGAGGACCTGACCACCGATGGCGGGTCCAAGCTGTCCTTCGTCGATGCGATCCGCGAGACCGGCGCGGTCTGCGGGCACACGGCGGTGATCTTCTATTATGGCATCTTCCCCGAAACCGAGACCACGCTGGCCGCCCATGGGGTGAATCTGCACCACCTCTGTACCTGGCGGGATGTGCTGGCCGAAGCCCGCGCGCAGGGCGCTTTCGACGCGGCCACGCTGGCCGAGGTCGAGGCCTTCCTGAATGCGCCTCGGGACTGGCAGGCGGCCCGACAAAAATAGCCGGGGACGGCGCTGTGGATGGCTTGGGGAAAACTCGCCCGGAGAATCGCTCGCGCAACCAAGATTTTGCGGTTATCCTGAGCCGATATACAACCTGCAGGGGTGGCTGAGGTTGCCCACAGGCCATGCACAGCTGTCGCGCCGCGTTCTCCACCATCTTCTTGCAATGTCGCGCGGCGGCCTCTTGCGGTAGTCATGCCGGACCAGAATCCAGGGGCAGGCGATGAACGAGATCAGAACGATCCAAACGGGCGGGACCGAGGACGAGGCGGGAACCCTGCCGCACAACATCGAGGCCGAGCAGCAATTGCTGGGCGCGATCCTGACCAATAACGACGTCTTCGACCGGATCGCGTCGATCATCCAGGCGCATCATTTCTACGAGCCGGTCCACCAGCGCATCTATGAGATTGCCGCCGCGCGCATCCAGAAGAATGCGCTGGCCTCGCCGGTGACGCTCAAGGCGTTTCTCGCGGATGACGAGGGGCTGAAGGAACTGGGCGGGCCGGCCTATCTGGCGCGCCTTGCCGGCGCGGCGATTTCGACCTTCGCGGCGCGGGATTACGCCCAGATGATCTACGATTTCGCTATCCGGCGCGAGTTGATCCGGCTTGGCCGCGACATCTCGGACAAGGCGGCCAAGGTCGATATC
>NZ_DSDD01000464.1:0-3104 GCF_011048875.1 Rhodovulum sp. | reverse complement strand
GCAGCAAGAGCCGCGTCAGCCAGGCGAGCACGCCAGCGCGGTGCGGGGATTCCAGCACCTGGCGTGGCATCTCCATCGGCGCGAAAGGCGGCGCCCAGTGCATGTCCTCGACCGCGGTCGAGGCCTCGGGCTCGATCAGACGTTCGGCACTCATTCCTTGATCCATTGGTAAAGCCAGGTTTCGCTGAGGTTGCGCCCGAATCCGGTGATGCCCGCACGCAACTCGACCAGCCTGCCATCGGGCGCGCTGGCCTCGATCACCAGCCGCCAGATATCCGTTCCCGAGACCCGGGACAGCACGGCCTCCACGATCTCGCCGCCGCTGGCATGGGTTTCGGGCTCGAGCTTGGCGTCGGCGGGCAACCCGGACAGGGTGCCGCCTTCGAAGTCGATCACGAATTTGCGGCGGTCATGGACGTTGCGCACACCCGCGACGCCACCCTTGCCGACCCGGGTGCGGACGATGCGCGCGCGTTCCCCGCACCCATCGCCGGGCGGCGTCATGCCCCAGTGCAGCCGGTAGGCGACCTCCAGCGCATCGCCCCTGCGGACCTTGCCCTCGGGCACCCAGAAGGCCACGATATTGTCGTTTCCTTCCAGATCAGACGGGATCTCGACCAGCCGGACAACCCCCTTGCCCCAGTCGCCGAGCGGCTCGACGATCAGCGAGGGGCGCCGTTCGTAATGTGCGCCCGCGTCAAGATAGCTGTCGAAGGCGCGGTCGCGCTGGATCAGCCCGAACGAGGCCGGGTTGCGCGCGCCCAGATAGGAACTGGCCAGCCGCGGCGGGTTGTTCAGCGGCCGTATATAGGTGTCGCCGCTGCGGGTGTTCAGCACCAGCGCCTCGCTGTCATGCACCCGCGGACGGAAATCGTCAAAGGCGCCGCGGTCGTTGTCGCCCAGCAGATACATCGAGGTCAGCGGCGCGATGCCCAGTTGCGCGACATCCTCGCGCAGGAAAAGCCGGGCGGTGACATCCATCACCGTGGTTTCACCCGGCACGATCTCGAACCGGAAGGCGCCGGTCACCGAGGGGCTGTCGAGGGCCGCGAACAGCGTGACGGCCGTCGCGTCCCGGGCCGGGCGTTCGATCCAGAACTCGCTGAAGTGCGGGAACTCCTCGGGACCGCCGATGGCGGTATTCACGGCCAGCCCGCGCGCGCTGATCCCGTAGACATTGCTACGGCCAAGCGCGCGGAAATAGCTGGCGCCCAGGAATGCCACGACCTCGTCGAAGATGTCGGCGCGGTTCAGCGGCGCATGCAGCCGGAAACCCGCCACAGTGGGCAGGGGCATGTTGGCCGGGACCCGGTCGGCGAGCGTGCCCTCATACTCGAAATCCTCGGCCGAGAAGCCCATCGGCTGCACCACCCCGTCCACCACCTCGTGGACCGCGACCGGCGTCTTGAACAGCCAGCCCGGGTGGAAGGCATGCAGCCGGAAGAACGAGCCCTTGAATTGCCAGCGCGCATGGTCGGGCCGGAACCGGATCCGACGATAGGCGTCGTAATCGAGCCCGGCGATCAGGCCCTCATGCTGGGCGGCGGGGATATAGGCGCTTGCGGCGCGCGCGCGCATCCGTTCGGCCAGCAGATCGAACGAGAAGATCTCGGGCTCGGGCAGGGGGGCCATTTCCTGCTGCGCCAGGGCATCACGGGGCAGCAAGGCTGCGGCGGCGACCGAGCAGGAAAGTCCGCCAAGAGCCTGGCGACGCGTCATGTTCGCCACGGCCGACCCTCGTCCCGAGGTGGGAAAACCTTCTGTCATCAGGCACCTCCTGCGCCGCGGCCTGCATCACTGGTTGCCACAAGAAACGCGCCCTGTCCCGGTATGTCGTAATTCCGTCATGCTGCACGGCAGAATCACGCCGTTCCCGCGGGCGTTGTCGGCGGAATTTGGTGAATCCTTGAGCGGCTGCAATGTTACATTCGGCGCAGTTGATTGCATTGCCCGCTAAACCCCTGCCTCATAGGCGGAAATCTGCTCAAGACATGCCGGCACGGCGATTCCGGAGGCGGTTTGCTGTTTCGTCCCCGGCCCGGTTGGCTCGGAGCAATGCTGCGCATGCAACGCCTTGGCGCCCGGGCCGATCCTGCCCCGCACTCAGCCTTGGGGCGGCAGCATCTTGCGGGGGTTGAGCAGTCCGGCCGGGTCGAACGCGGCCTCGAGCGTGCGCATCCAGTCCAGCGCGGCCCCGTGTTCGGCGGCCATGTATTCTTGCTTGCCGATCCCGATCCCGTGCTCGCCCGAGACCGTGTCGCCCAGCCGCAGCGCGGTTTCGGCCAGCCGCCCCGAGAACTCCAGCGCGCGGGCCATCCCGGCGGCATCGCCGGGATCGACCCGCACGCCGCAATGGAAATTGCCGTCGCCGACATGGCCGACGATGGCGCTGGTCAGGCCCATGGCGCGGGCCAGGTCCTGCGCCTCGACCACCGCTTCGGCCAGCTTCGAGATCGGCACGCAGACATCGGTGGCCAGCGTCCGCTTGCCCGGCTCCAGCCCGCCGGTGGCATGGTGGGCGTTGTGGCGCATCGCCCAGAGCGCATTGCGGTCCTCGGTGGTGGTAGCGTCCTGCCAGCCTGCGACGCCGAACCCGTCCGCGATTTCGCGAAAGGCCACGGCCTGTTCGGCAACGGCAGCGGGGCCGCCATGAAACTCAAGGAAAAGATGCGTGCTTTCAGGTAGATCGGTGCCGGAGTGAAGGTTGAAGCCGCGCACCATGGTTTCATCGACCAGCTCGATCCGGGCCATCGGTATGGCGGACTGGATCACTGCGATCACGCAATCGACGGCCGCTGCCACGCTGGCAGAACGGCAGGTCGCGGCCGAGATCGCCTCGGGCCGGACATGCCGCGCGCGCACCGACGCTGCGGTCGAGAGCCGCGGGCCAGGGATGTCGGCAATCTCGGCAAGGGCGCCGATTCTCATCTCCTGTCGCGTTCTCATCTCCTGTCGCGGGGTGCGGCCCCGATCAACCGCGTCGGCGGGCGGATTGCAGGGGCTCAGCCGTGGCTTTCCAGCAGCGCGCGCAGATCGTCCAGCGTGTTCGCCTCGGCCGGGGGCTTGTCGCGGCGCCAGCGCGCCATCCGGGGAAAGCGCAGTGC
>NZ_DSDD01000471.1:0-3109 GCF_011048875.1 Rhodovulum sp. | reverse complement strand
TCGACAAGCTGACCAAGGTCTACAAGACCGGCGACAAGGCGCTGACCGATGTCAGCTTTACCGTGCCAAAGGGGCAGGTCGTGGGGCTGATCGGGCCGTCGGGCGCGGGCAAGTCCACGCTGATCCGCTGTGTCAACCGGCTGGTGGAGCCGACCGAGGGGACGGTGCGGCTGAACGATCTGGACATCACGCGCCTGCGCGCGGGCGAACTGCGCCGGGCGCGGCGGCGGATCGGGATGATCTTTCAGGAATACGCCCTCGTCGAACGGCTGACGGTCATGGAGAACGTGCTGTCCGGGCGGCTGGGCTACGTGCCGTTCTGGCGCAGCTTCACCCGCCGCTTCCCGGGTGAGGACATTGCCAAGGCGTTTCGCCTGCTCGATCGCGTCGGCCTGTCGGCCCATGCCGACAAGCGCGCCGATGCGCTGTCGGGCGGGCAGCGCCAGCGGGTGGGCATCGCCCGGGCGCTGGAACAGGATCCCGAGCTGCTGCTGGTGGATGAACCCACCGCGAGCCTCGACCCCAAGACAAGCCGCCAGATCATGCGGCTGATCGTCGAGATCTGCCGCGAAAGCGGCCTGCCCGCGATCATCAACATCCATGACGTGGTCCTGGCCCAGCAATTCGCCGACCGGATCATCGGGTTGCAGGCGGGCCGGGTGGTCTTCGACGGTCCGGCAAAGGGGCTGACCGAGGCGGTCCTGACCCAGATCTATGGCGAGGAGGACTGGACCGCAATGCGCCAGGCCGCCGCCGAGGACGAGGCCGCCGAGGCCGAACAGCGCGACGAGGCCATGAAGATGATGAGGGCGCTGTGACCGAGACCGCCGCCCCCGTGTCTCCGGGCCCCTATCCGACGCGGTGGAAACGCCCGCCGCAGATGATCAAGTCGCGCTTCTGGCGCTATGCGCTTGCCATCGGGGCGCTGGTCTGGCTGGTGCTGGCCCTTGGGACCATCGAGGTGAACTGGCAGCGCGTCATGGTCGGGATGGAGCGCGGCCAGCGCTTCATCGGGGGGTTCCTTCAGCCCGATTTCACCACCCGCTGGCGCGACATCTCTACCGGGCTGATCGAGAGCCTGACGATGACGCTGACCTCGACCGTGGTCGGTGTTCTTGTCTCGATTCCCATCGGCATCGGCGCGGCGCGCAATGTCGCCCCGGGCTGGATCTATGCGATCTGCCGCGGGATCATCGCCGTTTCCCGCGCGTTGCAGGAAATCATCGTCGCGATCTTCTTCGTGGCGCTGTTCGGCTTCGGCGCCTTTGCGGGGTTCCTGACGCTGACCTTTGCCACCATCGGCTTCATCGGCAAGCTGCTGGCCGAGGATATCGAGGATATCGACGAATCCCAAGCCGAGGCGATCCGGGCTACCGGCGCCTCGTGGTTCCAGTTGATCAACTACGCGATCCAGCCGCAGGTCATGCCGCGACTGATCGGGCTGTCGCTTTACCGGCTCGACATCAATTTCCGCGAATCCGCCGTGATCGGCATCGTCGGCGCGGGCGGGATCGGGGCGACGCTGAATACCGCGCTGAACCGCTATGAATACGACAGCGCGGGGGCGGTGCTGCTCATCATCATCGCCATCGTGATGATCTCGGAATATTCCTCGGGCTATCTGCGCAGGTGGGTGCAATGAGCGTGACCGACATTCCCGTCGCCGAACGTCCCGTCTGGCACCACCGCACCCTTCTTGGCCGGCTGGCGATCTATGCCGGATGGCTGGGGCTGGTCGCGCTGTTCGTCTGGTGCTGGAACATCATGACGGAACGCACGATGTGGGTCTTCGTCTACGACGCGCCCCATGCCGCGGCCGATCTGGCCAGCCGCGCCTGGCCGCCGCGCTGGTCCTATATGGACAGGCTTTGGCAGCCGCTTTGGGACACGATCAACATCGCCACGCTGGGCACGCTGCTGGGCATCGTGCTGGCGGTTCCGCTGGCCTTCCTGGCGGCCTCGAACACCACGCCCTCGCGGATGATCCTGCGGCCCGCGGCGCTGTTCTGCATCGTGGCCAGCCGCTCGATCAACTCGCTGATCTGGGCGCTGCTGCTGGTGTCGATCCTGGGCCCCGGGATCCTTGCGGGGATCCTTGCCATCGGATTCCGCTCGGTCGGCTTCATCGGCAAGCTGCTTTACGAGGCGATCGAGGAGACGGATATCGCCCAGATCGAGGCGATCACCGCCACCGGGGCGACCAAGGCGCAGATCCTGAATTACGGGATCGTGCCGCAGGTGCTGCCCAGCTTCTACGGCATCTCGGTGTTCCGCTGGGATATCAATATCCGCGAAAGCGCGATCCTCGGGCTGGTGGGCGCGGGCGGCATCGGGGCGCAGCTTCAGGCCAGCCTGAACGTGCTGGCCTGGCCGCAGGTCACGCTGATCATCCTGGTGATCCTGGCGACCGTCGTGGTCAGCGAATGGGTCTCGGCCCGGGTGCGGCACGCGATCATCTGAGGCACGCGGCGAAAGGACGATTGCAGCCGGACCGCCGATCTGGTCCCCTCGGGCAAGGACCGGATGGAGAGGGCCGTGAGCGCCGACCAGTTCCTGATCTTCGTAATCCTTGGCGCCACGCTGGCGGCGTTCCTGTGGGGGCGCTATCGCCATGACGTGGTGGCGCTGGCGGCACTTCTGGCCTGTGTCGTCGCGGGCGTCGTTCCGGCCGCGGACGCCTTTGCGGGATTCGGCCACCCGGCGGTGATCACGGTGGCCTGCGTTCTGGTGCTGAGCCACGGGCTGCAGACCACCGGTGCGGTGGACTGGCTGGCGCGCAGCGTTCTGCCGCGCGAGGCCGGGCGACTGGCCAGCATGGCCGCGCTGATGGGGCTGGGTGCTGCGCTGTCGGGGTTCATGAACAATGTCGGCGCCATGGCGCTGCTGATGCCGGTCGCGGTGCAGCTTGCCGGGCGGCTGGACCTGACGCCGGGACAGGTTCTGATGCCGCTGGCCTTCGGGACGATCCTGGGCGGGATGACGACGCTGGTGGGCACGCCGCCGAACCTGATCGTCTCGGGCTTTCGCGCCGAGGCGGGGCCGGGGCATTTCGGCATGTTCGATTTCGCGCCCGTGGGCGTTGCGGTGGCTTTGGCGGGCGTGCTGTTCG
>NZ_DSDD01000213.1:0-3119 GCF_011048875.1 Rhodovulum sp. | reverse complement strand
CCCCCCCTTTTCCAGCCCGTCGTAGAACGCCTTGTCGCGTTCCTTCTTCCCGGTGGTGCGGTGCTCGCCCGCGCCATACCTGGCCCCCAGCGTCCGGATCCGGCTGTCCTTCAGCCTCATCAGGCCATGGCCGCGCGCAAGATCGGTCTAGAAGGTGATCCAGGCGGTGGTGATGCTGTCCGCTTCGGTCGGGATCTCGTGCTCGGCCAGGTCCTAGCCGCGCGGCCTGTTCGCGATGCCCCTGACCACGCGGTGGATTTCCGTCACATGGTCGATGTCGGGCATCACGACCTCCCTCATCGACCTTGTGCAAGCCTGAGGGCATGATCCCACCCCTATCGAGGCCGAGCTTGGTGTCCGCCTTGCAGTGGCGGACCGCGTCAGGCCAGGCCGTCGCCCAGCCGCGCCCATTCCGCGGGGGTTCCGGGCAGGCCGAGGCGCAGCCAGCGGGCCGACCATGGGAAGATGCGCGACCAGATGCGCGCGCGGGCGAGGCGGGCCTGTGCGGCGGAGGCGTCGGGCGTGTCGTAAAGCCGGAAAAGCGCGCTGCCGCCGATGCAGGTCCAGCCCGCGGCGCGGGCAAGCGCGTCGGCCCGGGCGGCGTCCTCGCTCAGCCGGGCGATGCTGGCCCTGCGCCAGTCGGCATCGCCCAGTGCGTGCGCCCCGATCTCCAGCGCGGGGCCCGACACCGCCCAGGGCCCGGCCGTTGTCGCCATGCGGTCCAGATGCGCCCGCGCCCCCAGGGCGAAGCCCAGACGCAGCCCGGCCAGCCCGTAGAACTTGCCGAAGGAGCGCAGCACGATCACGTTTTCCGGGCAGGGCCCGGGCAGCAGCGACAGGTCCGGATGCGGGTCGGCAAAGCTTTCGTCCACCACCAGCAGCCCGACCCGGCCCGCGATCGCGAGCAGCGCCTCGGGCGCAAGGCGGCGGCCGTCGGGATTGTTGGGATTGACCAGAACCGCCAGCCCGGCACCGATCAGCGCCTCGGGCCGGTCCACCGGCGCGACGGGATGGCCCGACAGGGACAGGACGGCGGCATATTCGTTATAGGTCGGCGTCACGATCTGCACCGGCCCATTGGGGGCAAGCGGCGGCAGCAACTGGATCGCCGCCTGCGCGCCCGCCAGCGGCAGGATCGGCCAGTCGGTGCGGTAGGCGCTCCGCGCCGCCGCGATCAGGCGGTCCTGTGCGGCGCGGCCGGGCAGGGATCGCCAGGCCTCGGCCGAGATGGCCGGAACGGGGTAGGGGACCCGGTTGATGCCAGTGGACAGGTCGATCCACTCCTCGGGCTGTCCACCGAACCGCATGACCGCCGCCGCCAGATCGCCGCCATGATCGCGTGCGCCTGTCATCCGCGGCCCCGTCTCAGAACGCAGCGAGCGCGGCAAGGGCCAGTGCCAGCCCCGCCATTGCCCGCAGGTAAAGCCCCAGCCCCCGCCGCAGATCGCGCGGCGCCGGATCGGGGGCGGCCTCGTTCAGCCAGGGCTCGTCGCTGATGCGGTCGCCATAGACCCGCGGCCCCGAAAGCCGCACCCCCAGCGCGCCCGC
Organism: Rhodovulum sp.; assembly: GCF_011048875.1. NCBI lineage: Bacteria > Pseudomonadati > Pseudomonadota > Alphaproteobacteria > Rhodobacterales > Paracoccaceae > Rhodovulum > Rhodovulum sp. Next base: position 1,571 of record NZ_DSDD01000213.1, on the reverse strand, counting down.
CATCGCCGCCTCGGGCCAGCCCGCATTGGGCGAGCGGTGGGCGCGGGCGTCTTGCAGCATCACGCGCAGCGCGGTCCGGGGACGGCCCGCAACCGCGCAGAAGCCCAGCCCGGTCAGCCGTGCCGGGATCAGGTTCGCCAGATCGTCCAGCCGGGCGGCGACCCGGCCGAAATGCAGGTGGCGGTCGCTGCGGTGCCCGATCATGCTGTCCAGCGTGTTGATCGCCTTGTAGCCCGCGATCCCGGGCAGCCCGAAGATCACCCCCCAGAAGACCGGCGCCACCACCCCGTCCGAGGTATTTTCAGCCAGGCTTTCCAGTGCCGCGCGCGCCACGCCCGGCTCGTTCAGCCGCGTGGGATCGCGCCCCACGATCATCGCCACCGCGCCGCGTGCACCCGCCAGATCGCCCGCGAGCAGCGGACGGGCCACCCGCGCGACATGGACATGAAGGCTGCGCCCCGCCACCAGCGGCGCGGCCAGAAGGCCGGTCAGCAGCACGCCCACCCAGCCGCCGGGGATCAGGGCCGCCAGCGCCAGTGCGGGCAGAACCGCCGCCGCCAGGGTGATCGCCACCACGACGCCCCCCAGCACAAGCCGCCACCCGTCGCTGTCGCCGGGCCGGTTCCAGCGCCGCTCCAGCCTGTCGATCAGGGCGCCGAGCCAGGCAACTGGGTGGCCGATGCGGGCATGCAGCCGGTCGGGCCATCCGAAGGCGCCCTCCAGCACCAGCGCGATCAGCATCGCCGCCGCGCTCATGCCCGCCCCCCGGTGCGAAAGCGGACCAGCCGGGACAGTCCCAGGGCGCGCAGGGCCGGGCCTGCTGCCTGCGGCACCGTGCCGGGCGCGAAGATCAACCCCAGCGCCGCGCCGGTATGGGCCGCGACCACGCCAAGCGCGCCCAGCTTTTGCCCTGCCGCCAGCACGGGCGCCGGGTCGGGTCCGCCGCGCAGCGCATGGTTGCGCTGCGCGCTTTCGCTGGCCAGTGCTCCGAGGCGGGCGCGCCCGGGGCCCTGCCGCATCTCGGCGGCCAGATCGGCGATATCGGCAAAGCGGGTATCGGCCGCATCGGTCCGCCGCCCCGGCCCGGAAAATCCGCCCAGAACCTCGAGTTCGGGCAGCGGCGGCAGGTCTGCCAGCACCCGGCCTGCGCGCGGCGCCCAGATCAGCCGTCCGGGTGCGGGATGCATCAGGGGGTCGCTGGCCCCTTCCAGCGCGAGGCAAAGCGCGGCCTCATCCTCGGGCGGCAGCCGAGTGCCTGCAAGGCAGCGCAGCGCGGCAAGCAGCGCGGCGGTCGAGGCCCCGGCGCCGCCGCCGGGCGGCATCCCCGCGCGCAGGTGAAGGCGCCCGCGCGGGCTGTCCATGCGCAGCGTCCGCCAGAGCCGCGCGAGCTGGCCGCGCGTCAGCACATCCCGCCCGCTCTGCCACAACCCGAATTCCGGCCCGGGCCGCCATTCGGCCGTCACCGTCAGCACGGGGCAGGGCAGGGTGACAAGGGCGACCGGCCCGTCCGGGCCAAGCCTTCCCTGAAGCAGCTCGCCGAAATGCCCGGCCACGCTTGCGCGTCGCGGCAT
>NZ_DSDD01000350.1:0-3122 GCF_011048875.1 Rhodovulum sp. | reverse complement strand
GCCGTATTATTCGCTGAAGATCTGGCACGGGGTGAATGCGGCCCTCATCATGTCGCTCATCGCGCTGGCGGGCGGTCTGGTGCTGCTGGCGCTGCATCGGCCGCTGGACCGGCTGTGGCAGGTTGCGCCGCGGCCAGAGGCCAAGGCGATCTTCGACGGGCTGGTCGAGACGGCGGCGGGGCTGTCGCGGGGGATCACCGAGGGGCTGCATAACGGGGCGATCAGCCGCTATCTGGCGATCTTCGTCGCCGCCTCGGTGGCGCTGGGCTATGTGGCCTGGACTGGGGGCGGGCTGGCGCCGGCCGACCGGGCGACGCTGCCGATCCCGCCGGTGGTGGCAATCGGCTGGGTCCTGCTGGCAGTGGCGACGGCGCTGGTGGTGACGATGCACCGCCAGCGGTTTCAGGCGCTGGTGCTGATCGGGGTGATCGGGCTGATGATCTCGGTCGGGTTCGTCTATCTCTCGGCGCCCGACCTGGCGCTGACGCAGATCTCGGTCGAGACGGTCACGATCATGCTGTTGCTGCTGGCGCTGCATTTCCTGCCCAAGGACACGCCGCGCGAAAGCCCGCTGGCGGTTCGGGTGCGCGACGGGGTGCTTGCGGTTGCCGCGGGGGGCGCGGTGGGAGCGCTGACCTTTGCCTTCCTGCTGCGGGATTTCTCGCCGATCTCGGACTTCCACCTGGCCAATTCCTACGAGGGCGGCGGCGGCACCAATGTCGTCAACGTGATCCTTGTCGATTTCCGCGGCTTCGACACCTATGGCGAGATCATCGTCCTGGGCATTGCGGGGCTGACGATCTTTGCGCTGATGGAGACGCTGTTGCGCGGCCAGGCGGCGCGGCGGCTGAGGAACTCCGAGCAGTCGCAGGACCGCTCGCGCGACCGGCATCCCCTGATGATGGTGATGGCGACCCGCGCGATGCTGCCGATTGCGTTGACGGTGGGGGTCTATATCTTTCTGCGCGGGCACAACCAACCGGGCGGCGGGTTCATCGCGGGGCTGGTGGTCTCGATCGCCTTCCTGATGCAATACATGGCCTCGGGCTTTGCCTGGGCACAGGCGCGCCAACGCATCGGCTATCACGACATGATCGGCTGGGGCGTGGTGATCGCGGGGCTGACCGGCGCGGGGGCCTGGCTGGCGGGCAAGCCGTTCCTGACCAGCGCCTTCGGATATTTCCAGATCCCACCGATCGAGGAATTCGAACTGGCCACCGTGATGCTGTTCGACCTGGGCGTGTTCCTGACGGTTCTGGGTGCGGTCATGCTGACGCTTTACAGCCTGTCGCGGATCGCGCGCTATGCCGGCGAGACGGTGAATGTCGAGCCGATGGATTACGATTCCTCGCAGCGCGCCGGGGCGGTCGGCAGGGGAGGCGAGTGAGATGGAGTTGATCGTTGCGAGTTCGGTCGGCGTGCTGACCGCGGGCGGGGTCTATCTGGTGCTGCGGCTGCGCGCCTTTCCGGTGATCCTGGGGCTGGCGCTTCTGTCCTATGCCGCCAACATCTTCCTGTTCGCCTCGGGGCGGCTTAGGATCAATGCGCCGCCCGTTCTGAACAAATACGCCGAAGCGGTCTATTCCGATCCGCTGCCGCAGGCGCTGACGCTGACCGCCATCGTGATCGCCTTCGGGATGACCGCGCTGTTGGTGATGGTGGCGCTGGGCGCCTTCATCGAGGCGGGCGACGACCGGATCGACATGACCGAGGCGGATCACGCGGGCGAGGCCGTGCGCAAGGACGGCGCGGCATGAGCCACTGGATCATCGCCCCGATCATCCTGCCCGCGCTGCTGGCACCGCTGATCGCCTTCGTGATGCGCTACGATATCGTTCTGGCGCGCGCGGCGTCCTTTGCGGGCGCGCTGGTGCTGGTCGCGATTGCGGTCGGGCTGGCCGTGATCTCGGCGGATGGCGCGGTTCATGTCTACGATCTGGGCAACTGGCCCGCGCCTTTCGGCATCGTCCTGGTGCTGGACCGGCTGTCGGCGGTTCTGGTGCTGCTGACGGCGGTGCTGGCGCTGATCGTGCTGAGCCATGCGGCGGCGACGGGCTGGGACACAAGGGGTCGGCATTTTCACGCGCTGTTCCAGTTCCAGATCATGGGGATATGCGGCGCGTTCCTGACCGGCGACGCGTTCAACCTGTTCGTGTTCTTCGAGATCCTGCTGATCGCGTCCTATGGGTTGATGATCCATGGCGGCGGCAAGGTGCGGTTGCAGGCGGGTCTGCAATATGTCGTGATGAACCTTGCGGGTTCGACCCTGTTCCTGATCGCGCTGGGCACGCTTTATGCCGCGACGGGCACGCTGAACCTGGCCGACCTGGCGGTGAAGGTGCGCGAGATACCCATCGAGGAGGCGGCGCTTATCCGGGTGGCGGCGATGCTGCTGATGGTGGTCTTCGCGATCAAGGCCGCGCTGTTCCCGATCCAGTTCTGGCTGCCCGCGACCTATGCCAATGCGCCTGCGCCCGTGGCCGCGCTGTTCGCGATCATGACCAAGGTGGGCGCCTATGCGATCATCCGGATCCATTCGATGATCTTCGGCCCCGAGATCGCGGCCACAGACGGGCTGACCGGCACCTGGCTGTTCCCGGCCGCGGCGGTGACGCTGGCCATCGGTGCCTTCGGCGTGCTGGGCGCGCGGCGGCTGATGCCGTTGCTGGCGTTCTCGGTGGTGGCCTCGATGGGGACGATGATGCTTGCGGTCGCGGCCTTCACGCCCTGGGCGACGACGGCGGCGCTGTATTACCTGATCCATTCGACCTTTGCGGCGGCGGCCCTGTTCCTGCTGGCCGATCTGGTTGTGTCGCGGCGCCCCGAGGGTGACCGGTTGGACCCGGCGCCCGCGACGGTGCAGAACGGGTTGTTCGCGGCGCTGTTCTTTGCGGGGGCGGTGGCGATGGCGGGCATGCCGCCGCTGAGTGGGTTCCTGGGCAAGCTGATGATCCTGGATTCGCTGCGCGATCCGCAGTTCATGGCGCTGGGCTGGACGGCAGTTCTGGCCGGGTCGCTGCTGGTGATCGTCGGTCTGGCGCGGGCGGGCAGCGTGCTGTTCTGGCGCTCGACCGCCGTGGCGGCGCATGTGCCGGCCGCGGATGACGCGGAGGCGCGCCCGG
>NZ_DSDD01000313.1:0-3128 GCF_011048875.1 Rhodovulum sp. | reverse complement strand
TGTTCCTGATCCGCGAGGACGGCGCGCAGGCCGGGGCCTTTCCCGTGGCGACCTCGCGCCATCACCTCAAGCCGCAATTCCGCCGCTACGCGGTCAATGTGATCGTCGGCCAGGACCCCGAAAAGGCCAGCGGCGCGCCGGTGATCGAGGAGAGCCTGCCGACACTGGCCAACCTGATCGGGCGGATCGAATATGCCTCGGACCAGGGGACGCTGGTGACGAATTTCACCATGATCCGGCCCGGCGCGCTGCATCGTGCCAATGGCGGCTTCCTGATCCTCGACGCAATGCAGGTGCTGAGCGAGCCGCTGGCCTGGGACGCGCTCAAGCGCAGCCTCAAGTCGGGCGAAATCGCGATCCATTCCGCGAGCGAGCGCTTCAGCCTGATCTCGACCGAAACGCTGGCCCCCGACCCGATGCCGCTCAAGCTGCGGGTGGTGCTGGTGGGCGACCGGACGCTTTACTACCTGCTGGCCGCGTTCGATCCGGATTTCGGGCGGTTGTTCAAGCTCGAGGCCGATTTCGACGACCGGATGGAGCGCAGCGCCGAAAGCGCGCTGCTGCTGGCCCGGCTCATCGGCATCATGGCGCGCGCCGACGGGCTGCGGCCGGTTACGGCGGGCGGCGTTGCGCGGCTGCTGGCCGAAAGCCTGCGGCTGGCCGATGACGGGGAACGCTTCGCGCTGAACCTTGCCGCGCTGGGCGATATCCTGCGCGAGGCCGAGCTGGGCGGGCCGATCCATTCGAAGGGCGTGATGATCCTGTCGGGCTATCTGGCGGGCAATTTCGCGCCCGATCTGCCCTTCTCGCTCTGGGCGAGCCTGGTCTTCGAGCAAAGCTATGGCGGCGTCGAGGGGGACAGCGCCTCGGCGGCCGAACTGTTCGCGTTGCTCTCGGCGCTGGCCGATCTGCCCATCGACCAGTCGCTGGCGGTGACAGGATCGGTCAACCAGTTCGGCGAGGTGCAGGCCATCGGCGGGGTGAACGAGAAGGTCGAAGGCTTCTTCGATACCTGCGCCGCGCGCGGGCTGACCGGGCGGCAGGGCGTGCTGATCCCGGCCTCGAACGTGCCCCATCTGGTGCTGCGCCCCCGCGTGCGCGACGCGATGGAAGCGGGCCGCTTCCGGGTGATCCCGATTGCGACCGTCGACGAGGGCATCGCACTACTGACCGGCCGGTCGGCCGGCGTGCGCGATCCCGACGGCATCTTCCCGCCCGACAGCGTGAACGGCCGGGTCGAGGCGCGGCTGATCGGCTATGCCGAGGCGCGGCAGCGATTCGGCCAGAAAGCCAGCCCATCGGAGGCGGGCGGATGAGCCACCCCGGAAGCGGCGCACGGGTGATCCTTTCGGTCGCTTGCCTGGCCGAGGCCGAGGCAATGCTGCCACTGGCCACGGCGCTGGCAGCCGAGGCAGGCGCGACCCTCGAAGGCCTGCTGTTCGAGGAGGCCGACAGCATCGCGCTGGCGCTGGTGGGGGCGGCGCGGATCGTGGACCCGGCAGGGCGCACGCTGGTGGGGCTGGACCCCTCGCGGATGGGTGCGGCCTATGCCCGCGATGCCGCGAGGTTCGAGCGGCTGCTGTCCCGGGCGGCCGGGGACGCCGCGCTGCGCTGGAGCTTTCGCCATGCGCGCGGGCGACTGACCGAAGCGCTGGCCAGCATCGCCGCGCCCGGCGACCTGCTGGTTCTGCCCGCTGGACCGCTGCGCACGCCGCTGCGCGAGATCGTCCTTGCCGCGAGCGCAGACTCGGCACTCACCCCCCTGGCGGAGGCCGCCGCCACACGCATGAGCTGCCCGCTGCGTCGGCTCTTGGTGCCAGACCTGCCGCAGCTGGGCGCGGGCAGCGTTCTGTTCTCGCAGTTCGAGGCCCAGCGGCTCGCCGCGCTTCTGGCCGGGACGCGCTGCATCCATGTCTTGCGCAGTTGACGCCACCCCCGGCACGCGCCCGTCAGCCCGCGCGCTCCGCCCCCAGATGATCGGCCCCCGACACCCGCACCAGCCCCGGCAGGTCTGCGATCTCGATATCGTAGGCGTCGCGCAGGCGCACAAGTCCCTGCCCCTCCAGCTCGTGCAGCGCGCGGCTGACCGATTCCGGCGTCGTGCCCAGGTAATGCGCAAGATCCACGCGGCGGATCGGGATCCGCACCATGATCGGCGCACCCGGAACCCGGTGCCTCCCACCGCGCAGCATTCGCCGCAACAGGATCAGCAGGAACGAGGCCAGACGCTCGACGATCTTGTGCCCACCCATCAGCAGGATCCATTCCCGCGCCGAATCAAGCTCGTCCAGCACGTTGACGAGGAAGCGCCGCTCGATCTCGGGGCTGGAGACCAGAATCCGCTCGAATGCATCGCGCGGGAACGCCAGCACGCGCGCATCGGTCAGCGCGACGATGTCATAGGCGGCGAGACCATCGAACAGCCGACCATACATGTCGGTCGGCACCAGCAGCCCTATGATGTGGACCCGTCCATCGGGCAATTGCTTTTGCATGCCCAGGGCCCCGTCGATCAAATAGCCTATCTCGTCCGGCCGTCCGCCTTCGGCCACCACCACGCCGCCGCGCGCGATGTCGCGCAGCCGGGCAATGCCTTCGAGGCCGTGAAGCTGCGCATCGGGCATATCTGCCAGCACCTCTGCCAGCAGCCCGCCGATATCGCCCCCCTGCGGACCCGGCAGACCGCCATGCAGGTCACGGTTCGCCATGCGTCCTCCCCATCGTCACCCATTTCCTCAGGGGGAAGGGCGAAATCGTCATGAACGCGTCGGCTGGTAGTGCACCCTATTCGTCAAGCATTGACCACCGTCAATGTTTTCGTGGCGACAATCGGGCACGGTGCGTCCGAAGGGGCAGGTTCGGCGCATCCCGGGACCGCGCCCCAACGGGAGGCAGGCGATGCGGAGTTTCGGACAGACAGCCCGCGGGGCACCGGCGGGCGCGGCCTATATGGCGGGGTCGGTCTTTTGCGCCGAGATCGGCGAGTCGGCCTGTCGGCGGCTGGCGGAAGCTGCACATGTCGAGACCGTTCCCGCCGACAAGATGCTCTGGCACGACGACGCGCCGCCATCTGCCGTGGGCATCGTGGTCTCCGGCTATCTGCGTTTCCAGCGTCACAGCCGCGATGG
>NZ_DSDD01000376.1:0-3165 GCF_011048875.1 Rhodovulum sp. | reverse complement strand
GTCCCCGGACGGCGGGAACGCCATCAGGTCCAGCAGCTCCGCATAGGCGGATTGCCACGCTGCGCGCAATTCGTCGGTGCAGGCCGCGCCGAAGAAGTCCTGAAGGGCCAGATCGAAGGCGCGTTGGCCAAGGACCATGTGGTCGCGGCTGACAGAACGTCGGGCATGGACCTGACCGAGATGGGCGGCCGTTGCGGCCAGGCGGTCGCGGTCGCCCAGCACGCTCACCACCATGGCCAGCGCCGCCATCAGCATCCGCTTCTGCGTGTTCAGATCGCGCTGGAAAAGCGCTTGCGCTTCGGGCGCGATCTCGAAAAGTCGGGAATAGAACGCATCGGCGAACCGGCCCTTCGCGGCGAAGAGCGGGCCGCAGCTTTCGACGATGATCTGGCGGGCATGGGTGTCCATCGCTCCTCCGGGGATTTATCCGCGCGACTATGCGCCCAATCCCTTAACGACGGATGAACCGGGCCTGTGGCGAGCGTGATCGCGCCCGGCCGGCCCCTGCGTCCCGATGCCCGCAAATTCGCCTTGACCGGACGGGACGCCAGCGCGGAACATCGGGACGAAACGGGACAGCGGCCAGACGCCTCCGGCGGCCGCACCCGACGGCCGGGGGGGGCTGCGGCCCAGCCTCCGGTCCGGGCGCAGCATGTCGGACCGGGCGCGCGGCACGCAACGATAAGCCCGTGCCGTGCGACCCACCGGAGGAACTCACCCCATGCGCTGTTTCACCATCCTCGGTCCCTCTCAGTCGGGCAAGTCCACTCTTCTGAAGGCCCTGGGCGAGCTTGATGGCCAGCCTGTCACGGCCGCCTTTGCCGATGCCCTGACGGTCAGCCAGTTCACCTATCTGGGCGAGCCCTGGGCCGGCTTCGACATCGCCGGGGGTCCCGATTGCCTCGGCTATGCGGGCGAGGCGCTGGCGGCCTCGGATGCCGCCATCCTGTGCGTGGCCCCCGACCCTGAGGCGGCGGTGCTGGCCGCACCCTATCTGCGGCTGATCGAGCAATCCGACGTGCCCTGCTTCGTCTTCATCAACAAGATGGACCAGGACGAGGCGCGCATCCGTGACATCGTGGGCGCGTTGCAGGCCTATGCCGCGCATCATATCGTTCTGCGCCAGGCCCCGATCCGCGATGCCGCGGGCCATGTGGTGGGGGCGGTGGACCTGATCTCGGAACGCGCTTTCCAGTACCAGGAGGGCCAGCCCTCGAAGCTGATCGAGATCCCGCCCGAACTGCATGATCGCGAACAGGAGGCGCGCACCGAATTGCTGGAACATCTGGCCGATTTCGACGACCACCTGATGGAGCAGCTGATCGAGGATCGCGAGCCGCCCACAGGGGAGATCTACACGATCCTCGCAGAGGCGCATTGCGACAACCGCATCATCGCCGCCTATCTGGGGGCCGCGGGGCATGGCAACGGTCTGGTCCGGCTGATGAAGGCGCTGCGCCATGAGGCGCCCGACATGGCCGTGATCGGGCCGCGGCTGGGCATCAAGGCGCCGCTGGCCATCGGGGTCGCGTCCGACACGCGCAAGCATGTCGGCAAGTCCACGCTGATCCGCGCGCTGGGCAGTCCCGTGCAGCATGGCAGCCCGCTGGGCGGCGACAATCTGGGCAGCCTCAGCGGTATCGACGGCAAGCCCGTGCCCGAACCGCTGGACCCCGGCACGCTGGCCGTTGCAGTCAAGTCCGACCACCTGGACCCGGGCTATGCCTATACCGCGCAACAGGCCGAGGAACTGCCCCGCTGGACCCGCGGTCGCCCGCCCACCTATGCCCGCGTCCTGATGCCCGCGAACGAGCGCGACGACGCCCGGCTGTCGGCGGCGCTTGGTCGGCTGGCGGGGTCCGATCCGGGAATGGAACTGGCCCAGGACAGCGAGACCGGGCATCTGGTGCTGCATCTTCAGGGGCCGATCCACCTGCGCCGCACGCTGGCGAAACTGGCCGAGGATTTCGGGATCGAGGCGGTCGAGCACCCCGTTTCGGGCATCTATCGCGAGACGATCACGAAAACGGTCGAGACCCATTACCGCCACCGCAAGCAGACCGGCGGCGCGGGCCAGTTCGCCGATGTGCATCTTACGATCCGGCCGCAGGGCCGCGGTGCGGGCTTTGCCTTTGCCGAAACGATCAAGGGCGGCACGGTGCCGAAAAACTACATCCCTGCGGTCGAGGCGGGCGCGCGCGAGGCGATGGACCAGGGGCCGCTGGGCTTTCCGGTGGTCGATGTCGCGGTCACGCTGACGGATGGCAAGTATCACGCGGTCGACAGCTCCGACCACGCCTTCCGCACCGCGGCCAAGGCCGGTGTGCGCGAGGCGCTGGCCGAGGCCGGGCCGGTGCTGCTGCAACCGATCGTGCGGGTGGACATCCATGTGCCCTCGATCCATTCCGGCTCGCTGGTGGCGCTGGCGGGCAGTCTCAAGGGGCAGGTGCTGGGTTTCGAGGCGCATGGCGATGCGCGCGGCTGGGACGTGTTCCAGGCGCTGATCCCGGCGGCGGCCGAGGACGAGCTGTTCCAGGCGCTGGGCGGGCTGACCCATGGCACCGCCTGGTTCGAATCGCGCTTCGACCATTACGAGGAATTGCACGGACGCGACGCCGAGCGCGTCCGCGAGGCGCGGGCGGCGGAACTGGCCTGACGCGGGGCGGCCCGGCCATGAGCGGGGCGGCCCGCTGGCTCTTGCCCGCGACCGGCGCCCGCCTGTCCCATGCCGCTGCGCTGGCCTGGCTGGCAAGGGCCGATGCGGTGCTGCTGGGCGAACGGCACGACCGCGCGGCGGATCATCGCTGGCAGCTGCATGTCGCGGCGGGGCTGGCCGCACATCGGCCGATCGCGATGGGGTTCGAGATGTTTCCCGCCCGGCTTGACCCGGTGCTGGCCGACTGGGTCGCGGGCGGGCTGTCCGAGGAGGATTTCCTGGCCCGCGCCAAATGGAGCACGGTCTGGGGCTTTCCGGCGGCGCTGTATCTGCCGCTGTTCCGGTTCTGCCGCGAAATGGGCGTGGCCATGGTCGGGCTGAACTGTCGCCGCGATCTGGTGCGCGCGGTCGGCGCGGGCGGCTGGGATGCGGTTCCCGTGGAGGCGCGCGAGGGGCTGACGCCCGCGCGCCCCTCGCCGCCCGCCTATCGTCGCTTCATCTACGATCTG
>NZ_DSDD01000443.1:0-3211 GCF_011048875.1 Rhodovulum sp. | reverse complement strand
TCGAACAGATCGCGGTCGTCGAAATCGAGATCCATCCCCTCCATCAATTGCCGGGCGATGTCCGACAGCCCCTCGCGCGCACTGAGGATCCTGTCGCGGGACATGTAGAAGGACGGCCGCAGCGTGCTGCGTACGATCGCCTCGACCGCCGCGCGGGGCAAAGGCGCTTTCCTCCTCGCCCCGGTCAAGCCCCGCCATTGCTTCGCCCAGCTCGAAGGTCACGAAGCCCGCATCGCCTGCTTCGGCCCCGGTCGTGGCGGGCCGGGTGAAATGGTCCAGCACATCGCGCGCCCGCTCCAGGGCCTCGCTGAAATGCGTGTCGCGTCCGCGAAGCTTGCCAAGCGCGGTGGGCATGGGACGGCTCCCTTCTCTTGTGGGTTGCATCCTCATCCTGCGCCCTGTCCCCGGATTCTGGCAAGCCGGGATTCGGGGCACGGCCCCTTGACCTGCATGGGCAACGGGCGCATTGGCTTCACCTCCGCTCGCTTGATCATGGGCGGCCCGCTTCCATATCATCGCGACATGTCCGGCGTGCAGGCGCACGGGGGCGGGGACAGGGACAGACAGGGGACAGTGCGGATGACGATGGCCGAGGCAAGGCAACAGGACTGGATCGGGCGGACCGAGACGCGGACGGGTTGCCTGACGGCTGATCTGGCCGGGATGCTTGCCGGAGCGCTGGGCCATGCCGCAGCCCCCGTGCCCGATCTGGCGCCCGGTGCGCCGATGCCGCCGCTCTGGCACTGGGCGGCCTTTCCCGAATTCGTGCCGCTGTCGGAACTCGGCACCGATGGCCATCCGCGGCTGGGCGGCTTCCTGCCGCCCTTGCCCTATGCGCGGCGGATGTGGGCAGGCGGGCGGCTGCGCTTCGAGGGCGGGTTCAGCATTGGCGAGGAATTGCACAAGCGCTCGGAGATCCTGGCGGTGGACGAAAAGCAGGGCGCGACCGGCCCGATGGTCTTCGTGCGCGTCGGCCACCGGATCGAGGGCGCGGCGGGCGGGCTGATCGAGGAAGAACAGGACATCGTCTACCTGGACATCCCCGAGACGTTCACGCCCCCCAGGAAACTGCCCCTGCCCGAAGCGCCCGCATTCGACGAGCGCGTGGCGGTGAACGAGGCGCGGCTGTTCCGCTATTCGGCGGCCACCTACAACGCCCACCGCATCCATTACGACCTGCCCTATGCCCGCGAGGTCGAGAAATATCCCGCCCTTGTCGTGCATGGCCCGATGCAGGCCAGCCTGGTGATGGAGGCGGGGCTGCGCCATGTGGGCGGTGCGCCGCGCGCCTTCCGGTTCCGCGGGGTGCATCCGATGTTCGCCGACGAGGACATGCGCCTGATCGGCACCCGCACCGAGGATGGTGCGGTAGAGATTTGCACCGGCACGCCTTCGGGGCATCAATGTCTTCAGGCCCGGCTGGAGGTGGCGTGATGGGTGTTCTCAAGGGTATGCGCGTGGTCGAGGGTTCGGCCTTCGTGGCGATCCCGCTTGCGGGGATGACGCTGGCGCAGATGGGCGCGGACGTGATTCGCTTCGACCGGCTGGAGGGCGGGCTTGACCACCACCGCTGGCCGGTCACGCAGGACGGCAAAAGCCTGTTCTGGGCCGGGCTCAACAAGGGCAAGCGCTCGATCGCGATCGACATGCGCCACCCGCGCGGGCGCGAGATCATCACCGAGATCATCTGCGCCCCGGGGCCGGATGCGGGCCTGTTCCTGACCAATCTTCGCGTGCGCGGCTGGATGGATCACGAGACGCTCTCGATCCGCCGCCCCGATCTGGTCATGGTCACGCTGCTGGGCGACCGCCATGGCCACCCGGCTGTCGATTACACGGTGAACCCCGCGGTGGGCTTTCCCGACGCGACCGGCCCCGAGGGCAGCGCCGATCCCGTCGCCCATGTGCTGCCCGCCTGGGATTGCATCGCGGGCAACATGGCGGTCACGGGTCTGCTGGCGGCGGAACGCCACCGGCTTCGCACCGGGCAGGGCCAGTCGGTCGAGATCACGCTGAAGGATGTCGCCGCGGCGATGCTGGGCAATCTCGGCATCATCGGCGAGGTGGCGGTGAACGGCGTCGACCGGCCGAAAAACGGCAACGCGCTTTACGGCGCCTATGGGCAGGACTTCGTCTGTGCCGATGGCGAGCGGGTGATGGTGATCGGGCTGACCGACCGGCAATGGCGCGGGCTGGTCGAGGTGACGGGCAGCGGCGCGGCGATCGCGGCGCTTGAGGCGGAACTGGGCACCAGCCTTGCCGACGAGGGCGCGCGCTGGCTGCACCGGGCGCGGATCACCGCGATCCTGGCGCCCTGGTTCGCCGCGAACCGCGTGGCCGAGTTCGGCGCGGCCTTCGACAAGGCGGGCGTGACCTGGTCGCTGTTCCGCAGCTTCGCCCGCGCGCTTGCCGAAGACCCCGATTTCTCGCTCCAGAATCCGATCTTTGCCGAGATCGACCAGCCGGGCATCGGCCGCTACCCGGTGCCTGGCTCGCCTTTCGCGTTTTCCGCCGCAGGCCGCGAGCCCCCGGCGCCCGCGCCGCTTCTGGGCCAGCATACCGAGGAAATCCTGGCCGATGTCGCGGGCCTGCCGGGTGGCGAGATCGCGCGGCTGTTCGACGAGGGCATCGTCAAGGGCGCCTGAGCCGGGACATGCTCCGATTGGGGAATGATTCGTGCCCGCATCGTCAGCGTAACGCCGCGGCGCGGCCTTGATTGCAGCGTTTCTCGAAACAGGAACTTCGGAAATTTTAGTTTTCCTGTCCGTGTTTCGCCGCTGGAAACGGTTTAACCACTTCCGCAGCTTCATCCCGCGCCCCTGCCGTTTCCGTCGGGCCCGGTCGTGCTGACGGTGACCGGCGACATCGCGGTCGCCAATGAGGGCACGGCGGCCGTCTTCGACCTGGACATGCTGCGCGTGCTGCCCGCCGAGACGATCAGAACCACGACGATCTGGATCACGGGCGAGCTGGAGCTGACCGGCGTGCCGCTGAACGCGCTGCCGGCGCTGCGTGGGTCGATGGGTGACTTGCGCGCGCCCTTCCGCGCGATGGCGCTGGGCGGGGTGCAGTTGCTGGCGGTCGATGCCGATCACCAGCGCGATAGGGTGGTGGAACTGCTCACGCGGCTTGTACTGGTCACCACGGGGCTGGTGGTTCTGCTGCTGGTCTCGCTTGCCATCCTCGCGCGGCTGAACCGCGACATGGGGCG
>NZ_DSDD01000043.1:0-3215 GCF_011048875.1 Rhodovulum sp. | reverse complement strand
TGGGCGCCACCGTGGTCGGCTATCTCGTGTTCGGCGATTTTCCGGACGCGCTGACCTGGCTGGGCGTGGCGATTATCCTCGGCTCGGGGCTATATGTCATCCATCGCGGGCGGGTGGCGTCGCATGGTAGACATCGTGGGACAGGCGCGGCTGGCAAAAGCTCTCGCCGGGGCTGACCACCACATCCTCGCCCAGCGCCTGCCGACCAAGCAGCATCCGGCAGGCCATGCCGCCCCGATGCGTCAGCGTCAACTCGATCGGCCAGCGGCGCGTGCCCACCTCGATTTTCGAGCGGATGGCATAACGCCATTCGGAATCGCCGTTCGACGAGGTCACCTCGCGCCGGTCGATGATCTCGGCCGAGCAGGGGATCGACAGATCCTGGCGCCCCGGGATCGGGTGGACGGCGAACCGCACCCCGGGTCGGCTGGCCGGGCCGAAGGGTTCGATGTCGAAGGCGTGCAGCGCCGAGGTGCGCGCGCCGGTATCGACCTTGGCCTTCAATGCGGGCAGGCCAAGCCCGGGCAGGACGACCCATCCCTCCCGGCCGAGTCGGAAAAGCGGTTCGGCAAGAGCGGTGCCTGTGCTCATGTGGGCGTCTCCTTGGCATTTTGTCAGAATCGCCCGAGAACGCGTCTTCGGCCCCAAGAGGCGAGACCAGATATGGCGACGGCGTTCAACTTCGATCTTACGGCAACCGACGGTGCAGCGCGAACCGGCGTCATCACCACGCCGCGCGGGGTGATCCGCACGCCCGCCTTCATGCCGGTCGGCACCGCCGGCACCGTCAAGGCGATGCTGCCCGAAAGCGTGGCGGCGACGGGGGCGGACATCCTGCTGGGCAACACCTATCACCTGATGCTGCGCCCCGGCGCCGAGCGGGTGGCGCGGCTGGGCGGGCTGCACCGCTTCATGCACTGGGAAAGGCCGATCCTGACGGATTCGGGCGGGTTCCAGGTGATGAGCCTTGCGGGGCTGAGAAAACTGACCGAGCAGGGGGTGACCTTCAAGAGCCATATCGACGGCTCGCGCCACGAGCTGACCCCCGAGCGGTCGATGGAGATCCAGCGCGTGCTTGGGGCGGACATCGTGATGTGTTTCGACGAATGCCCCGCGCTGCCGGCCTCCGACGAGGAGGTGGCGCGCGCGATGCGGCTGTCGATGCGCTGGGCGGAACGGTCCAGGGTCGCCTTCGGCGACCGGCCGGGGCAGGCGCTGTTCGGGATCATGCAGGGCGGCGTGAACCGCGCGCTGCGCGAGGAATCGGCCGAGGCGCTGAAGGCCATCGGGTTCGACGGCTACGCGGTGGGCGGGCTTGCCGTGGGCGAGGGGCAGGAGGCGATGTTCGGCGTGCTGGACTATGCGCCGGGCTTCCTGCCCGTGGACAAGCCGCGCTATCTTATGGGGGTGGGCAAGCCCGACGACATCGTCGGCGCGGTCGCGCGCGGCATCGACATGATGGATTGCGTGCTGCCCACGCGCTCGGGGCGGACGGGGCAGGTCTTTACCCGGCGCGGGGTGCTGAACATCAAGAACGCGCGCCACCAGGACGATCCGCGCCCCATCGACGAGGCCTGCACCTGTCCGGCCTGCCGCAACTATTCCCGCGCCTATCTGCACCATGTCTTCCGGTCGCAG
Organism: Rhodovulum sp.; assembly: GCF_011048875.1. Lineage (NCBI taxonomy): Bacteria > Pseudomonadati > Pseudomonadota > Alphaproteobacteria > Rhodobacterales > Paracoccaceae > Rhodovulum > Rhodovulum sp. Next base: position 1,577 of record NZ_DSDD01000043.1, on the reverse strand, counting down.
GAGATCATCGCCTCGATGCTGCTGACCTGGCACAATCTGCATTACTATCAGGAGATCATGTCCGGCATGCGCGCGGCCATCTCCGAAGGGCGCTTTGCGGCCTGGCAGGCCGATTTCCATGCGCTCAGGGCCGAGGGCGATATCGAACCGCTCTGAGCCGATGCGCAGAGGGCGCCCCGCCAAATGGGACGCCCCCGGGCCGAGGCCCGTCTCAGGCGCGGGCGCGGCGGCGGACGACGACAAGCGCGCCAAGCCCCGCGGCCAGCAGCGGCAGGCCCGCCGGCAGCGGCACCGGCGCCGGGTTCAGCCCGTCGAGAACGGCCACCGCGAGATCGGGATAATCGGTGAAGAACCCGTCCATCCCGGCCGCGATCCACGGCAGGAACTGGTCTTCGGCCGCCTCGAGCGTGGTCGGCCGGAAGGTCCAGCCATGAACAGCAAGGCCCAGCGCATGGGCCGCCGCAATGAAACCCGCGTCCAGATCGTAGCCGAGGTTCACGCCCAGGCCGGTTGCGAAGCCCGCGAGATGGTCCAGCGACGAGATCGTGCCGGTGGTCGCGTCGTAGACGCCATAGCCATCGCCTGTCTTGAGTACATAGCCCAGTGCGGCGATGCCGTTGGTCATCCCCAGAAGGTCCTGCATCACGGCGAGTTGCTGCGCGCCCTCATGGCTGAAGGTCTGGATGAAGGTATTGGGCACCGATCCGTCGAAGCCGTTGGCCTTCATCTCCTCGACGATCTTGGCATTCAACGAGAAGCGGTTGGGGGTCTTGGATTCCGGATAGATCCCGATCTGCGCGCCGGTCGCCGCATTATGGGCTTTCACCAGGTCCATCACTTCCTGGAAGGTCGGCACCTTGAACGGGTCCGCCATCGAGGGGGTGTAGTCCGGATAGGACGTGCTGGCGGTGCGCGTGGGCAGGGCGGTCAGGGACTTGATCTCGGCCAGGGTGAAATCGGCCACCCGGTAGCCGCCATTGCGCGGCCCGAACAGATCGGCGACATTCGTGCTGCGCGTCAGCGTGGGGTCATGGATGGCGACCAGAACGCCATCGGCGGTCAGTTGCAGATCGGGCTCGACCACCTGCGCGCCCATCTTGATGGCCAGTTCATAGGCCGCCAGCGTGTGCTCGGGCAGATGGCCGCTGGCGCCGCGATGGGCGATCACCAGCGGCGCTTCGCCCGACAGGGTATTGTAAACGGTGGCCGCCTGGGCCGGAGCGATCATCGCCACGGCAAGGGCAGCGGCTGTCGCGATCATGCGAGTCATGCCTGTCTCCTGTGAGGAACGCCTTCGGGGATGCGGAAACAATGCGTCCACGGGTGGCGGATTAGGCGGCCTGCGCGACGGTTCGATCAAGTTTGCGTAAAGCTTTTGCGAACCCGCCGCCGCGGTCTTCGCGGACTTTGCCATGGCGGGCAGCCCGGGGCAGGGCGTATGCGTGCTTGCACCGGGCGGGCCGGACAGGCATTCTGAGGGGTAACTCGAAGCCGTCTGGTTGAATCCCCGGAAAAAAAGCCCCAGATGTCCGACCAGACCGGAGAGGGCCGAGTGGCTGCCGCCAGCGGGGCAGGTG
>NZ_DSDD01000325.1:0-3219 GCF_011048875.1 Rhodovulum sp. | reverse complement strand
TTCTTCGAGGATTCCGGCGGGACCAAGCCGGTCGATCAGGCCCGGCGCGGCGGGTTCGGCGATCTCCACGAGGGTCGTCTCGGGCAGGATGCGAATCCGGCCGATCTGCGTCTTGTCGAGATCCCCCGCCCGGCACAGAAGCGGCAGGATCCAGCGTGCCTCGGCCCGGCGGTTCTGCCCGATCGACAGCTCGAACCAGGCCGAGGGGCCAAAGGGCGCCCGTTCCGCCCGTTCGGTTCGGGCCGGGGCCGCGTTCAGTTCTTCGGGGGCGGAAAGGCCCGCGCGGTAAAGCCTCAGGCAGGCGGCCGCGATCTGTTCGGGGCCATGCTCGGCCAGCAGTCTCGCGGCAAAGGCGGCTTCGGCCTCGGACGGGGCGTCCTCCCAGACCGGATCGGCCAGCAGGCGGGTCTCGTCGAGTGCCAGGATCTCCTCTCGGCTGGGTGCTGCGGTCCATTCGGCCTCGATCTTCGCCCATTTCAGCAGCCGCGTGGCCTTGGCGGTGACCCGGTCCGGCACGATCAGCGCCGAGATCCCCTTGCGCCCGGCCCGCCCCGTCCGGCCCGAGCGGTGCAGCAGCGCCTCGGTATTGGTGGGCAGGTCGGCATGGATCACCAGGTCCAGATTGGGCAGGTCGATGCCGCGCGCCGCGACATCGGTCGCCACGCAGACCCGCGCGCGACCGTCGCGTAGCGCCTGAAGCGCATGGCTGCGTTCGTCCTGGCTCAGCTCGCCCGACAGGCTGACCACCGGCAGCCCGCGATTGGCCAGCCGCGCGGCCAGCCGCGCGACCGCGGCGCGGGTATTGGCAAAGACGATGGCCGTGGGCGCGTCGTGAAAGCGCAACAGGTTGATGATCGCGTGATCGGAATCGGCGGCGGCGACCAGCACGACCTGATAGGCGATATCCGTGTGTTGCGTCCCGCGCGACAGGGTGGTCACGCGGACCGCGTCGCGCTGGTAGGCCTTGGCCAGATCCGCGATCGCGGGCGAAACGGTGGCCGAGAACATCAGCGTGCGCCGCTCGGCCGGGGCCTCGCCCAGCATGAATTCCAGATCCTCGCGAAAGCCCAGATCCAGCATCTCGTCGGCCTCGTCCAGCACGACGGCCCGAATGGCGGACAGATCCAGACTGCCCCGGGTGATGTGATCGCGCAGTCGCCCCGGCGTGCCCACGATGATATGCGCGCCCCGCTCCAGCGCGCGGCGCTCCTCGCGCGCATCCATGCCGCCGATGCAGGACACCACCCGCGCGCCCGCCCTGGCATAAAGCCATGCCAGTTCCCGCTGCACCTGCAAGGCCAGTTCCCGCGTCGGCGCCACGATCAGCGCAAGCGGCGCACCCGGCAGACCCAGCCGCGCCTCGTCCCCCATCAGCGTCGGTGCGATGGCGAGGCCGAATCCCACGGTCTTGCCCGACCCGGTCTGGGCCGAGACCAGCAGATCGGCTTCGGCCAGTTCGGCGGCCGTCACGGCCTGTTGCACTTCGGTCAGCGTGTCGAACCCGCGCTCGGCGAGGGCTTCGGAAAGGGTCGGGATCATCCGGGAAACATCCGTGCGGCCAGGGCGCCAGCATGGCGCGGCAAGGCAACATGGCTAGGGTCTTCGGGCGCACATGTCCATACTTATCCGCCCCCGCACCCCGCAACGTCGCGCCGCGCGGGCATCGACGGATCGGGGGGCGGCGCTATCGTCTGCGCATCGCGGCAGGTGAAAGGCAGGACGATGCACGATTTCTATTCCGACACCCAGACCCGCCCGACACGGGCGATGCGCGAGGCCGCGCTTGACGCCCCCCTTGGCGACGAAAGCCACGACGCGGACCCGCCGACGCTGGAGCTCTGCGCACGGGTGGCCGGGATGCTGGGGATGGAGGCGGCGCTGTTCCTGCCCTCGGGTACGATGTGCAACGAGATCGCCATCGCCGTCCACACCCGCCCCGGCGACGAGGTGATCTGCACCCGCGAAAGCCACATCATCTTTGCCGAAAGCGGCGGACCCGCGGCCCTGTCGGGGGTGATGATGCACCCGATTGACGGCGAACGGGGCATGCTGACGCCCGAACAGGTGCAGGCCGCCATCCGTCCGCGCTCGGCCCATGCGCCCCGCTCGCGTCTGCTGGTCGCCGAGCAGACTGCGAACCTTGCGGGCGGCGCGATCTGGCCTCTGGATCAGCTGACCGCCGTGGCGCAGGCGGCCCGCGACGCCGGGCTTGCGACGCATCTGGACGGGGCACGTCTGCTGAACGCCCAGGTCGCGACGGGCATTCCCACGGCCGCTTATGTGCGCGGCTTCGACAGCGCCTGGATCGCCTTCACCAAGGGGCTGGGCTGCCCGGTCGGCGCGGTGCTTGGGGGTTCACGCGATTTCGTGGCCAAGGCCTGGCTTCTGAAACGGCGCTGGGGCGGAGCCATGCGCCAGACCGGCGTGCTGACGGCGATGTGCCTTTGCGCGCTGGACCATCACGTCGCCCGTCTGGCCGAGGATCACGCGCTGGCCCGCACCATCGGTGTGCGCCTGGCCGGGCTGCCCGCCATCGCGCGGGTGCTGCCGGTCGAGACCAATATCGTCATCGCCGATCTCGCGGATCACGCGCCCGATGCCCGTGAAGCCGCCCGGCAATTGCGCCAAAGGAACGTGACCGTCACGGTCGTCGGCCCAAGGCGCCTGCGCATGGTCACGCATCTCGATGTCGGGCCCGCCGATGCCGACGCGCTGATCGCGGCGATTGGCGCGCTCGGCTGACCTCAGCCGGTCGGCCGCCCCGCCTCGGTCGCGCGGGCCACCTCGTTCAGTTGCCCGGTGCGCACGTCATGGACATAGCCGCAGATCGGGATCGCGGGGTTCACCAGCGGATGCGCCCGGATGCGCATCACGTCCTCGATCACCGCCGCCTCCTGGTCACGGATCGTGTGCCATTTGACATTTGACATAGCGCCCCTCGGGCGAGCCGCCGGGTTCGGAGGCATTGCGAAAGCCGCTTTCGGTCAGTTCCGCCGCCTCCAGCGACCCCGCCAGAAGATCGCCCATAACGGCATCGTCGAAGAACAGCATGCCGCAATCGGTGTGATGGATCACGAACCATTCCCGCGTGCCCAGAAGCTTGTGACTGATCACCAGCGACCGGATCGCGTCGTCGGTGGCCCGCCCGCATTGCGCACGACATGGGCGTCGCCCTCGGACAGACCGGCATATCGCGCCGGATCAAGCCGCGCATCCATG
>NZ_DSDD01000114.1:0-3235 GCF_011048875.1 Rhodovulum sp. | reverse complement strand
GCCCGAGCGGACCAGTTGCGCCAGCAGCGCGGGCACCTTGGCCACGACGCGCGTCATGGCCTCGGGTCCGTCGGCATCCACGATCTCGACGATAATGTGGCTGGCGGTGGCGGCCTGCTGGCGAAAGAGGTCGGTGCGCCCGATCAGTCCGACGACCCGGCCCGCTTCGGCCACCGGCAGGTGGCTGATATTGTTGTCGGCCAGCGTCATCAGCGCATCGAGTCCCAGCGCGTCGGGCGGGATAGTGATCAGGTCGCGGGTCATCACCTGCGTCGCGGGGGTCGCGCCGTCCAGCCCCTCGGCCAGAACCTTGTTGGTAAGGTCGCGCACCGTGACGATGCCCGCAAGCGTCTCGCCCTCCATCACCATCACCGACGAGATGTTCTTGTCCCGCATGATCCGCGCCACGTCGCTGACCCGCGATCCGACCGGGCAGGTGATCGGGGTCGGGGTCATCAGGTCGGCCACGCGCAGCGCGGTCAGCCCGGCGGCCTCGTCGCCCGCGGCCGCGACCCGGCCGGGCAAGGCACGCTGGAACCAGCCGGCGAAGGCCGGAACCTCGTCCATCAGGTCGTGGAAGGCGGCCTTGGACAGCACCAGCAGCGTCACTTCGGATACGGCCCGCGCCGTCAGCGTCGCGCGGCCCAGCCGCAACAATCCGCGTTCGCCGACCACGTCGCCGGGCCCGCGATGGGCGATCAGGTCCGAGCCGCCGGTCTCGATATCGACGGTCCCTGATTCGATCACGAAAAGCCCGTCGAGCCGCTCGCCCTCGGTGCAGATCGTCTGGCCGGGACCGACCGTGATGCGGCGGATGCCGGGACCAAGTGCAGCCAGCGCGTCCTCGGGAATCAGGTCGAAGGGCGGAACCTGCCGGAGGCTTTCGAGGATCCCGGCCTCGGGGTCGGACATGCGCACCTCCTGCGCGGGTTGGCGGAACGGTTGTGCGAAGAACCTAAAAGGACAGCGCGGTCCGGGAAATTCCGGGCGCGTAGGGGCGGGGGCGGCAGAGCGCCGCCCCCGTCCTTGTCGTCAGTGGTCGGCCGCGGCGGAACCCGCACCGCGCGGGACGCGCACGCTTTCGACCAGGTCCTTGATCTCCTGCGGGGTGTCGGCCGTCACCTTCGAGACGCCATAGGCCACCGCGAAGTTCAGGATCGCGCCCACCGCGCCGATGGCGGTCGACTGGATCCCGAACAGCGATCCCGCAATCGTGTCGGGGAAGCTGTTGGTGCCGGGGATGAAGAACCAGCCCTTGTGCAGGAAGATGTAGACGACCGTGAAGATCAGACCGGCCAGCATCCCCGCCACGGCGCCGTGGTTGTTGATGCGGGTCGAGAAGATCCCCATCATCAGCACCGGGAACAGCGAGGCCGCCGCGATCCCGAAGGCCAGAGCCACGGTCTGTGCGGCAAAGCCCGGCGGGTTGAGGCCCAGCCAGGTCGCCACGGCGATGGCAATCGCCATCGCGATCCGCGCCGCCAGCAATTCGCCCCGCTCGCTGATCCCGGGGTTGATCGCCCCCTTGATCAGGTCGTGGCTGACCGCCGACGAGATCGCCAGCAACAGACCCGCCGCCGTGGACAGCGCCGCGGCCAGACCGCCCGCCGCCACCAGCGCGATCACCCAGCTCGGAAGGCCGGCGATCTCGGGGTTGGCGAGAACCAGGATGTCGTTGTTCACGGTCAGTTCCGACCCCTGCCAGCCCCGCTCCGTGGCGGTCTCGGCAAAGGTGGCGTTGCCCTCGTTGTACCATTGGATCAGGCCGTCGCCATTCTTGTCCTCGAACTTCAGAAGACCGGTGATCTCCCAGTTCTTGATCCAGTCGGGCCGCTCGTCATAGGCGATCGGCTGCTCGGACGCACCGTTCGGATAGATGGTGTCGACCAGGTTCAGACGGGCCATCGCGCCCACCGCCGGAGCGGTCAGATACAGCAGCGAGATGAAGACCAGCGCCCAGCCCGCGGACCAGCGCGCATCGGCCACCCGCGGCACGGTGAAGAAGCGGATGATGACATGCGGCAGGCCCGCGGTGCCGATCATCAGCGACATCGTGAACAGGAACATGTTCAGCATCGGAAGGAAGCTGGTGTCCTGCAACGTGTAGGCCGCAAAGCCCAGATCCTGGATCACCTCGTTCAGACGCGCCAGAAGCGGCTCGCCGGTGGCGGTGTATTCCGAGAACAGGCCGATCGGCGGCAGCGCCACGCCGGTCAGTTGCAGCGAGATGAAGATCGCCGGGATGGTGTAGGCGGTGATCAGCACGACGTATTGCGCCACCTGGGTATAGGTGATGCCCTTCATGCCGCCGAGCACCGCATAGGCGAACACGACCGCCGCGCCGATCAGAAGGCCCGCGGTGTTCGACACTTCGAGGAAGCGCGAGAACGCCACGCCGACGCCGGTCATCTGCCCGATCACGTAGGTCACCGAGGCGATGATCAGACAGGTCACGGCCACAAGGCGCGCGGTCTGGCTGTAGAACCGGTCGCCGATGAACTCGGGGACCGTGAACTTGCCGAATTTGCGCAGATAGGGCGCAAGCAGCAGCGCGAGCAGCACATAGCCGCCGGTCCAGCCCATCAGGAAGGACGAAGCGGTATAGCCGCCGAAGGCGATCAGACCCGCCATCGAGATGAAGGACGCCGCCGACATCCAGTCGGCTGCGGTGGCCATGCCGTTGGTGACGGGGTGAACGCCCCGGCCGGCGGCATAGAATTCGGACGTGGACCCGGCCCGGGCCCAGATCGCGATGCCGATATAGATCGCGAAGGTCGCGCCCACGACGATGAGGTTGAGCGTAAACTGATCCATGCTGACTTACTCCTCGTCCATGCCGTGTTTCCGGTCGAGGCTGTTCATGCGGAACGCGTAGAAGAAGATCAGGCCCAGGAAGACCAGGATCGAGCCTTGCTGTGCGAACCAGAAGCCGAGATCGGTGCCGCCGATGGCGATGCCCGACAGAAGCGGCCGCAACACGATGCCGAAGCCGAAGGAGACGACCGCCCAGATGACCAGGCTGATCAGGATCAGTCTGACATTGGCCTTCCAGTAGTCCATTGCTTTGTCCTTGTCGGACATGGGTTTCCTCCCGTTGAAGTTGGCAGAGGCCGGCGCCGGGCCTTTTCGGGTCCGGCCCCGGGATTTCGTTTATCTGTTCATCCTGTTTTCGATGAGGGTATCGACGACGGATGGGTCGGCGAGGGTTGAGATGTCGCCCAGCGTGCCGAAGTCG
>NZ_DSDD01000364.1:0-3261 GCF_011048875.1 Rhodovulum sp. | reverse complement strand
CAACGCTGGGTGCGGCGCACCACGCGGGCCGCACGCGAGGCCGCCGCCTCGATCTCGAACCGGCTGGACGAGACGTTTCACGGGGTCACAACGATCAAGCTGAACCGGCTGGAATCGCGCGAGGAAGTCCGCTTCGCCACGACGGTGGACGGCTATGTGCAGGTCCAGATCCGGTCCGAGGCCGGGCAATCGGCCATCCCGGCGCTGATCGATGTGGTGGGCGGGATCGGCTTTGCCGGTGTGCTGGTCTTCGGCGGCATGCAGATCATCGACGGTGACAAGACGGTGGGCGAGTTCATGGCCTTCTTCACCGCCATCGCCCTTGTCTTCGAGCCGCTGCGCCGTCTGGGCCGGGTCTCGGGCGCCTGGCAGGCCGCGCTGGCCAGCCTCGAACGGCTTTTCGCGGTGTTCCAGGAACGCCCGACGATCCTGTCCCCCGCCAGCCCCGGCACCCTGCCCGCCCCCGGTGGCAAATGCGACATCGTTCTGGACGATGTGTATCTGGCCTATGGCGATGCGCCCGCGCTGAACGGGCTGACGCTGACCGCCAAGGCGGGACAGATGACCGCGCTGGTAGGGCCGTCGGGCGCGGGCAAGTCCACCGTCTTCAACCTGCTGACCCGGCTGGTCGAGCCTCAGCGCGGCCGGGTTCTGGTGGGCGGCGTGCCGGTGGATGCGCTGCCGCTGGCGGAACTGCGCGACCTGTTCTCGGTCGTCACGCAGGAGGCGCCGATGTTCGACGAGCCGCTGCGCGAGAATATCTGTCTGGGCAAGGACGTGTCCGAGGCGCGGCTGGCCGAGGTGGTCAGGGCCGCCCATATCGCCGATTTCCTGCCCGCCCTGCCCGCGGGGCTGGACAGCCCGGCCGGGCCGCGCGGCTCGAACCTGTCAGGCGGCCAGCGCCAGCGCGTCGCCATCGCCCGCGCGCTGTTGCGCGATGCGCCGATCCTGCTGATGGACGAGGCGACCTCGGCGCTCGATTCCCAGTCCGAACGGATCGTGCAGGAGGCGCTGGCGCGGCTGTCGCAGGGACGCACGACGCTGGTGATCGCCCATCGCCTTGCCACGGTGCGCAACGCCGACAGGATCGTGGTGATGGACAAGGGCCGCGTCGCCGAAGAGGGCACCCATGACGAGTTGCTCGCCCGGGGCGGGCTCTATGCCGGGCTCTACCGTCTGCAATTCGCCTCGGAAGGCTGAGCGCGGGCGCTATATCCGAAGGAACACCCAGCAAAGGAGACACGCATGCAGGGCGAGGCCGCCAGCAACCGGACGGTTCTCAAGATCACCGGCGAGGACCGGGTGGCGTTCCTGCAGGGGCTGGTCACCAATGACGTGCGCCAGATCGACGGGCGGCTGGTCTATGCCGCGCTGCTGACGCCGCAGGGCAAGTATCTGGCCGATTTCTTCCTCGCCGGGACCGAGGACGCGATCCTGATCGACGTCAAGACCGGGATCGCCGAGGCGCTGATCCGGCGGTTGTCGATGTATCGGCTGCGCGCGAAGGTGGGGATCGAACCTGCCGGGCTGCATGTGCTGCGGGGCCTTGGCGCGCCCCCGCCGGGCGCCTTCCCCGACCCGCGCGACCCCGCGCTTGGCTGGCGGGCCTATTCCCCGGTGCCCGGTCCCGAAGGCGCGACCGACTGGGACGCGATCAGGGTGGCGCACTGCATCCCCGAGACCGGAATCGAGCTGATCCCCGACGACACCTATATCCTCGAAGCCGGGTTCGAGCGGCTGAACGGCGTCGATTTCCGCAAGGGCTGCTATGTCGGCCAGGAAGTCACCGCCCGGATGAAGCACAAGACCGAGCTGAAAAAGGGGCTGGCGACCGTGCGCATCGACGGCGCGGCGCCGGTGGGCACACCCGTGATGGCCGGCGAAAAGCCGGCGGGCGTGCTGTTCACGCAGGCGGGCGGCCGGGCCATCGCCTTTCTCCGCTTCGACCGGGCGGCGGGGCCGATGCGCGCAGGCGCGGCGACCGTCACGCTGGACGATGGCTGACCGGAACGCGATTGGCGCGCTTCTGGGCATTCCGGTCACGGGGATCGTGCCGCTGCACGGGGGAAGCCTGTCGCAGGTGATGCGGGTCACCCTGACGGACGGGCGCGTTGTCGTGGCGAAATCCGGGCCACTGGTCGCGCGCGAGGCGCGGATGCTGGCGGCCATGGCGCAGGCCGGTGTCCCCTGCCCGGCCGTGATCGCGCTGGCGGGCGATCTGATGTTGATGGAACATCTCGACGAGACGCGGGCCGGACCGGCCGGATGGGCCGCGCTGGGCAGGGCACTGTCGCGGCTGCACGCGGCCCGGGGGGCGGGCTATGGCTGGGACGAGGATCATGCCTTCGGCCCCGCGGCCATCCCCAACGCGCCCTGCCCCGACTGGCCCGGCTTCTGGGCCGAACGGCGGCTGCTGGCCTGGCCCGGCGCGCTGCCCGCGGACCTCGCAGGACGGGTCGAGCGGCTGGCCGCGCGCCTGCCCGACCTCTTGCCGCGCCACCCTCCGCCCGCCTTGCTGCATGGCGATCTATGGGCCGGGAACGTGCTGTTCACGCAGCAGGGCGCCGCGCTGATCGACCCGGCCTGTTACCACGGCCATGCCGAGGTGGACCTGGCCATGCTGCATCTGTTCGGCCGCCCGGGCGCGGACCTTGCCGGAGCCTATGACCCGCCGGAGCCCGGCTGGCAGGCGCGCCGCCCACTTTATCAGCTCTGGCCCGCGCTGGTGCATCTGCGGCTGTTCGGCGGCGGCTATCGGGGCATGGTCGAGAAATGCCTGGATGCAGTCGGGGCCTGATCCCGGCGCGCGACGCAAGAAGATTAACACGGGGTTGAACGCGGAACCGGCACCCCCATATCTTGGCGTTGCGAGGGGCGCCCCGCGACAATATCATGTGTGGTTTCAATCTCAGCCATGCGCTATACGCATGAGAGGTATTCGAAAACGGAAATATCAAATCGATGCAAAACCGTCATATTCGGTGGCACGTGCAAAACGCAAGAGCAAGAATAAAAGGACGATGAGATGGCCGATTTCGTTGACGGCACCGCTTTCAATCACGAACAGGGCAACCGCGCCCGAAAACTGTTCGCTGCTGTGGTGCTGGCCGCGCTGGACGATGCGATCGCGGATGACAAGAAATACGGGAACGGACCCGAGCAGATCGCCCGCTGGGCGCGCTCGCGCGATGGGCGCGAGGTGCTGTCCTGCGCCGGGATCGACCCGAACGAGCGCGTCGTCACCGGACTGATGGAATTCGT
>NZ_DSDD01000476.1:0-3284 GCF_011048875.1 Rhodovulum sp. | reverse complement strand
GCCGACGGGATCGACCGCATCGAGATCACTGCGCAGTTTCCGGTCGCCTCGTTTCGCCGACTGCTGGGCGGCTCGGCGGATGGCGACGCGCTGACGGTTTCCGATCTTTCCGACCGCTTTGCCAAGATTGCGGCCGAGGTGCGCCTCGTCTCGGACACGTCACAGACCTGGACCGGCCGGCTGGTGCGGGCGGAAAGCGCCCTTGATCCGCAGGCACGGACGGTCCCCGCCGTCGTCGCGGTGGACGCCCCCTATGCAGGGGCCAACCCGCCCCTTCGGCTGCCGCTGGTGCCCAACATGTATGTCGAGGTGGTCCTGACGGGGCCGGAAGGCCCTGCCCGGGTCACCCTCCCCGACAGCGCGCTCCACGAAGGCGGGCTTGTCTATATCCGGACCGGCGCGGGCCGACTGGAACTGCGGGCGGTGTCGGTCGACTGGCGACAGTCGGGATTGGCGGTGCTGGGCGAGGGCGTCGCGGCGGGTGAGGAAGTCATTCTCGACGACCTGATGCCGGCGATTCCCGGAATGCTGGTCGCGCCGGCGGGGGTCTCGGAATGATCCGCTGGTTCACCGAGCATCCCACCGCCGCCAACCTGCTGCTCGTGCTGATCTTCGCGGCCGGTCTGATGGCTGCCCCCACGCTGAAGCGCGAGACCTTCCCCGATTTCCGGCCCGTCGAGGCGGAGATCAGCATGGTCTATCGCGGCGCGTCGGCGGAAGACGTGGAGGACGCCCTCTGTCGGCGCATCTGGGACGCCGTCGAAAGCGTCGAGAACCTCGACGAGCTGGTCTGCACCGCACAAGGAGGCATTGCCCGCGCAACGGCGACGATGGCCGCTGGCGGCGACAGCGGGCGGTTTGTCAACGATCTGCGCACCGAGGTGACGGCAGTCGACGATTTTCCCGACCAGGCCGATCCGGTGATCGTGCGGGAATTGCACCGCACCGACAACGTCACTTCCGTTGCCGTGGCCGGCGACATGCCTGCGGCGCATCTGGAACGCTACGCCGCGGAGCTTCGGGACAGGCTGTCGGCGCTGCCCGGTGTGGCGAAAGTCACTGTCTTCGGCTTCGGCAAGCGGCAATACCTCATCACCGTCCCCCGCGCGGTGCTGGAACAGCACGGCCTGACGGTGGCCAGTCTTGCCGGGATGATCGGAGCCCAGAGCGTCGACCGCCCCCTTGGCGAGCTGAAGACACCCGACCGCGAGATCAGCCTGCGCTTCGTCGACGAGCGCCGTAGTGTGGCGGGGCTGAGCGAGTTGGTCGTGCTCTCTCGACCGAATGGTGCCGAACTGACGCTGGGCGAGATCGCGGCGATCACCGAGGCGTTCGCGCCGGAGGAGGAACGCGCCTTTCTCGACGGTCAGCGCGCAGTGTTCCTGCAGGTGGACAAGAGCCTTGGCGCCGACGCGCTGGACGTCTTCGACCGCGTCGGGGAACTGGTCGCCGCCGAGCGGGCCGCACTGCCCGACAGCCTGCGGGTCGAGGTCGTCAAGGACATGACCAGCATCGTGCGCGATCGGCTGACCATGCTGGTGAGAAACGGCGTGATCGGGCTCATCCTGGTCGTCGCAGTGATGAGCCTCTTCTTCCGCCCCGGTTTCGCGATCTGGGCGGCGATGGGTTTGCCCGTGGCCTTCATGGGGGCCTTCGCGGCAATGGCGCTGCAGGGCTTGTCGCTCAACATGATGACGCTGGTGGCGCTGCTGATGGCGATCGGGATCGTGATGGACGACTCGATCGTCATCTCCGATTCCATCGCCGAAGCCGCTGCCCGCGGTGCCTCGCGCACCGAGGCGGCGGTCAAGGGCACGCTCGCGGTGCTGCCGGGCGTGCTGTCTTCGTTTGCCACCACCATCGCGGTATTCGGCCCGCTGGCCTTTCTTGCGGGCGAATTGGGCGCCATTCTCAAGGTGATCCCACTGGTGTTGATCGCGGCACTGGCCGCCAGTCTTGCCGAAGCGTTCTGGGTGCTGCCGCATCACCTTAGTCACGGGTTGAAGGGCGAAGGCAAGCCGCCCTCGCGGTTCCGTGCGGGGTTTGACAAGCGGTTCGACCGGTTCCGGGAACGGAGGATCGGCGCGCTGGCCGATCTGGCCATCCGGCACAGATACCTCATCACCGGAGCAACGATCGCGGCGCTGGTCGTGACGGTGGGATTGATGGGGGGCGGCTACCTCAAGCGAGAGGCGATCCCGGCCATTGACGGCGACGTGCTGGAGGCGCGCATCCACATGCCGCAGGGGACGCCTCTGACGCGCACCGCCGAAGTGGCGGATCGGGTCGTTGCTGCGCTCGATAAGGTCAATGCCGCCTTCACGCCGGATCAACCGGGCGGCACGGCACTGGTGAAGTCGGTCCAGACACGTTTCAACCACAATGCAACCGCAGGCGAATCCGGGTCGCATGTCGCGACGATCAGCGCTGATCTCCTTGGCGCCGAGGCGCGCAGCGTGACGCTGGACGAGATCGTGACGCGGTGGCGCAGGGAAATCGGTGACGTGCCGGGTGCCATCGCGATCCTGCTCACCGAGCCGGGCATCGGCCCGCAGGGTATTGCCATCGAGATCCGCCTGTCGGCACCGGACCTGGAACGATTGGCCGATGCCGCCGACCGCCTCCTTACGGAAGCCGGGACTTATGCCGGCGTGTTCAACGCCACCCACAATCTGCGCCCGGGCAGGCCCGAACTTCGTCTGCGCCTCGCGGAAGGCGCGACCGGTCTGGGGCTGACAGCGCGCGACGTCGCCGACCAGATCGGCGCGGCCTATCTCGGACGGGTGATTGCCACCGTGCAGCAGGGCGACATCGCCCACGAGATCGAACTGGAGCAAGCGGCGGAAGACCGCGACTCCCACGACGACCTGCGGGACTTCACCATCACCCTGCCGGATGGCCAGACCGTGCCGCTTTCGACCGTCGCGCGGATCGAGGAAGCACGGGGCTGGTCCTCGATCACCCATGTCGACGGGCGCCGCACCGTCACCGTGCAGGCCGATGTCGACACGCGCATCGGCAATGCCGACGCGATCGTATCGGAATTGTCGAAAATCTTCCTGCCGCAGCTCATGACGGATTTCCCCGGCCTCGATTTCGAGGTTGCCGGGCAGAGCGCCAATTCCGCCGAAACCGTTGCCTCGATCCTGCGCGGTTTTCTGATCGGCCTCATCGGCATCTATGTCGTACTGTCGTTCCAGTTTCGCAGCTATGTCGAACCGGTGATCGTGATGATCTCGATCCCGCTCGCTTTCATCGGGGTCGTGCTGGGGCATCTGATCATG
>NZ_DSDD01000121.1:0-3291 GCF_011048875.1 Rhodovulum sp. | reverse complement strand
TCATCTGCTGTTCGATGATCTGGGTCACGGTATTGGCCACCGTCTCGGCCGAGGCGCCGGGATAGGCAGCCTGCACGCTGACCGAGGGGGGCGCGATCTGCGGGTATTGCGCGATCGGCAAGGTCAGGATCGACAGAAGGCCGATCCCCATGATGAGGATCGAGATGACCCAGGCGAAGACCGGGCGGTCGATGAAGAAGCGGGCCATGGCGCGGTCTCTCCGGGGTTCGGGGTGTCGGGGTCAGTTTGCTTGCGCGGGTTCGGCGCGTTCTTCGGGGGCGACCGCCGCGCCGGGGGCGACCTTCTGCAGCCCGGCCACGATGATCCGGTCGCCATCCGCCAGCCCCTCGGTCACGATCCAGTCGGTGCCGCGGTTGCGCAAGACGGTCAGCGCGCGTTCCTCGACGATGTTCTCGGGCGTGACCACCATCGCGGTGGGACGGCCGCGCCGGTCGCGGCCGATGGCCGATTGCGGGGCGAGGATCGCGTTCTCGATCACGCCCTGGGGCATCTCGACCTGCGCATACATTCCGGGCAGCAACATCTTGTCGGGGTTTGGAAATTCCATCCGCAGCACGACAACGCCGGTGCGTTCGTCGACATAGGGTTCGGTGGCGCGCAGCGTGCCGGTATGGTCGTATCCGCCACCATCGGCAAGCGTCAGCCGGACGGTGCGGTCGGCCTCGCCCAGCGCCTCCTCCATGTGGCCGCGCCGCCACGCGACGAGTTCAGCGGCCGACATGGTGACGTCGACCAGCACCGGGTCGAGGGCGCGGATCACCGCCAGCGGTTGCGCCTGCCCGGCGGTGACCAGCGCGCCGCGGGTGGTCAGCGCGCGGCCGACCGTGCCCGACAGGGGCGCGGTGACGGTGGTGCGGTCGAGGTCGATCTCGGCCGCAACAAGCTGTGCCGCGGCGACTTGAAGCCCGGCCTCGGCCGAATCGCGCGCGGCCAGCGCGTCGTCGACGGCCTGCTGGCTGGTGACGTTGCGTTCGAGCAATGTCTGGAGCCGCGTCGCCTCGCGCCTTGCGGAGTCGCGGGTCGCCTCGGCCTGGGCGACCGCGGCGAGGGCGGCGGCGACGCGGGCCTCGTAGCTGGCCGAGTCGATGCGGAAGAGCGCCTCGCCCTCGGTGACCTCGGCGCCCTCGTCGAACAGCCGCTCGGTGATGATGCCCGCGACCTGGGGGCGCACCTCGGCAATGCCCGAGGCCACGATCCGGCCCGGCAACCGCGTGGTCAGCGTGATGTCCTGCGCGGACAGGGTGACGACGGTGACCGGCGTGGGCGGGCGCTGGCCTTGCGCCTGCTGGGCCGGGGCGGCGGTCGCCGCGGCCAGCGACAGCGTCAGGACGGCGGCGAGAACCCGGGGAAGACGGGGCATGGGAAACCTCGTGGGATAGGCGATTTCTCTGGTGGAGAGGAGGGCGCGCGTTTATAAAACGATATCGTTTTGTTATTCGCATCCGCCGGTTCGCGCAAGCGGGAATCCGCCCGGCCCGGCCTGCGCGGGCAGTCTGGTCGAGGAAAGTGCCGCAATCATGGGCAGAAGCATGCCGCGCCGGGGCCGTCCGCCCCGCATGGACCCCGAGGAACGCGTGCGGGTGATTCTGGACGCGGCCGAGCGGGTGCTGCTGTCGCGCGGGTTGCAGGGCACCTCGATGGATGCGGTGGCGGCCGAGGCGGGGATGTCCAAGCGCACGCTTTACGAGCTGTTCGACGGGCGGTCGGGACTGGTCGAGGCGCTGGTGCGCCGGTTGCGCGAAGGGATCGTGAGGCCGCTGGGCGACGTGCAGCAGGCGCTGCCGCTGGCGCAGCGGCTGCGGCTGTTGCTGACGCCCGAGCGGTTGCCGGGCACGGGGTCGGTCGCGCTGGAGGCGCTGCGCGCAGTGATCGCCGAGGCGCCGCACCAGCCGGACCTGGCCGCGCGCATGCTGGAAGAGGGGCCGCTGGCCGTGCGTCGGCTGATCCGCGAGGAACTGGAGCGCGGCATCAGCCGGGGCGAGATCGCGCTGGACGATCCCGGGGCGGCTGCGGCGCTGCTGCACCGGATGGCGCTGCCCTGTCCGCTGGAGCGGCTGCTGCGGACCGATGGCGCCGACGAGCCGCTGGAGGCCGCGCGTGCCCGGGTCGACCGGGCGGTCGCGGTGTTCCTGGCGGGCATGGCGGCGGGCGGCTGCGGCATCGGGTGCCGGTTGCCGAGGCGGGCGGGCGCGACTATCAGGGCGTGGTCACAAGAAACCGGAGCGACCATGACCGAGACCCTTGCCGCCGAATTGCAACGCCGGATCGACCTCAAGACCAAGCCGCCCGGCTCGCTGGGTCGGATCGAAGCGCTGGCGCGTCGGATCGGGCTGGTGCAGGGCAGTCTGACGCCGCGGATGGAGCGCTGCCAGCTGACCATCTTCGCCGCCGACCACGGCATCGCGGCCGAGGGCGTGTCGCTGTTCCCGCAGGAGGTGACGCGGCAGATGGTGCTGAACTTCCTTGCGGGCGGGGCGGCGGCGAATGTCTTTGCCCGTAGCGTCGGGGCCGATCTGCGCGTGGTCGATGCGGGCGTGGCGGGGGAACCCTTCGGGGTCGCGGGGCTGATCGAGCGGCGGATCGGCGCAGGCACGGCCAACTTCCTGACCGGCCCGGCGATGAGCGCCGGGCAATGCGCCGCCGCACTTGAGGCGGGCCGGGCGCTGGGGGCCGATGGCGAGTGGGACGCGGTCGCCTATGGCGAGATGGGGATCGCCAACACCGCCACGGCCGCCGCGCTGGGGCACAAGCTGACGGGCGTGGGTCTGGACGTGCTGACCGGGCGCGGCACCGGGCTGGACGATCCGGGGCTTGCGCAGAAACGCGCGGTTCTGGAACGGGCCGCGGCGCGCACCGGGGAGTTGGCCCCGCAGGAGGCGCTGGCCGAATATGGCGGCTTCGAGATCGCGATGATGGCGGGCGCGATGATCGGCGCGGCAGAGGCGGGCAGGGTGGTGATCGTGGACGGGTTCATCGCCACCTCGGCCGCGCTGGCGGCGGTGCGGCTGGCGCCCGGAACGCGCGATGCGATGGTCTTTGCCCACCGCTCCGAGGAACAGGGCCATGGCGCGCTGCTGGATGCGCTGGGGGCCGAGCCGCTGTTGTCGCTGGGCATGCGGCTGGGCGAGGGGACCGGCGCGCTGCTGGCCTGGCCGCTGCTGAAGGCCGCGGCGGCGATGCTGACCGAGATGGCCAGTTTCGCCGAAGCCGGGGTGACGGGGCCGGCGTGACCGGGCGGCTGGCGCGGGAAGCGCGGCTGATCCTGCTGGC
>NZ_DSDD01000035.1:0-3307 GCF_011048875.1 Rhodovulum sp. | reverse complement strand
CTTGCATCGGCCAGCGCGCCGGGCAGCGCCTCGGCCAGCACATCCAGCTGATCCTCCGGCCCTGCCGAGATCCGGATGCAGCGGTCCAGCGGCGCCACGCCGGGCATCCGCACGAAGACATCGCGCTCGGCCAGACCGGCCAGCACCGCGCGCGCCAGCGCCCCGTCCCCGCCGCAATCGACGGTGACGAAATTGGTAGCCGAGGGCAGCGCCACCAGCCCGTTCGCGCGTGCGATGGCCCCGATCCGGTCCCGCGCGGCAGCGACCTGAGCGCCGACCTCGGCCAGCCATGCGGAATCGCCCAGCGAGGCCAGCGCGCCCGCCTGGCTGATCCGGCACATGCCGAAATGGTTGCGCACCTTGTCGAAACCCGCGATCAGCGGGGCCGCCCCGATGGCATAGCCCACCCGCGCACCGGCCAGCCCATGCGCCTTGGAAAAGGTGCGGAACCGGATCACGCGCGGGTCGTCGGGGTCGATGGACGGCGCGGTGCCCTCGGGGGCGAACTCGATATAGGCCTCGTCCAGCATCATCAGCGTGCCCTCGGGCACCGCGTCGATCATCGCCTGCACGCGCGCGGCCTGGTGCCAGCTGCCCATTGGGTTGTTCGGGTTCGACAGGTAGACAAGCTTCGCCCCCACCTCCCGCGCCCGTGCGATCAGCGCGTCGGGGTCTTCGTGATCGCCCGCAAGGGGAACCAGATGCAGCGCGCCGCCGAAGCCTGCGACATGGTAGTTGAAGGTCGGATAGGCGCCGGCCGAGGTCACGACCGGATCGCCGGGCGCGACCAGCATCCGAACCAGGTAGCCCAGAAGCCCGTCGATCCCCTCGCCGACCATGACATTCCCGGGCGCCACGCCCAGATCGGCCGCCAGTGCCGCGCGCAGGTCGTGGCTGGTGGAATCGCCGTATTTCCAGGCTTCCCGCGCGGCCTCCTGCATCGCGGCGACGGCGCGCGGCGAGGGGCCGAACAGGCTTTCATTGGCACCCAGCCGCGCGCGGAACGGACGGCCACGGGCGCGCTCCTGCGTCTCGGGGCCGACGAAGGGCACGGTGGCGGGCAGGCTGGCCACGAGATCGGTGAAACGGGGTCCGGTCATGGGGCGAGCAAAGCGGAAAAGCCGGGTCCGGGCAAGGGGGGCGGGGTTGCGACCGCCCGCCCGCCTGCCTAGGCTCGCCCCGCCACAGGAGATGTCCCGATGCTCGCACCCGAGTTCCTGACCACGCCCGAAGGACGCCGCCTTGCCCATCACCGCTTGTCGGGCGCGGGGCCGGGGGTGGTGTTCCTCGGCGGCTTCATGTCCGACATGACCGGCACCAAGGCCAGGCATCTGGAGGCCTGGGCGCGGGCAGAGGGCCGCGCCTTCCTGCGCTTCGACTATTCGGGGCATGGCCAGAGCTCGGGCGCCTTCGCGGATGGCTGCATCGGCGACTGGGCGGCGGACGCGCGGGCGGCGATCACCGCGCTGACCGAGGGGCCGCTGGTGCTGGTCGGCTCGTCGATGGGGGGCTGGATCGCGCTCTTGTTCGCCCGCGCCATGCCCGAGCGCGTGGCCGGCCTTGTCGGCATCGCTGCGGCGCCCGATTTCACCGAGGACAGCATGTGGGCGGGCTTCACCGAAGACCAGCGCGCCCGGATCCTGGCCGAAGGCCGGATCGAGATCCCGTCCGCCTATGCCGACAGACCCTATACGATCACCCGCCGCCTGATCGAGGACGGGCGCGCAAACCTCGTGCTGCGCACGCCGCTGCGGCTGCCCTTTCCGGTGCGGCTGTTGCAGGGGACGGCGGATGAGGACGTGCCCGTTCCGGTCGCGCTGCGTCTGCTCGACCACATGGACTGCGCCGATGCGCGCCTGACGCTGGTCAAGGGGGCCGACCACCGGTTCTCGGAACCGGACAACCTTGCGTTGATCGAAGCCGCCATCACCGACCTGACAACGGGCTGATCGAACGCGCCGCCTGGCTTCTTCCTGGTCCAAATACCCCGCGCCGCAGGCGCCCCTCGAAAGGGGCCTCAGACGGTGCGCAGATGCGCGCGGCCCGCTCCGGGCGTGCCGGAATTGGCGTCGATGAAGTCCAGCACCAGCGGACGGATATTGTTGCGCCAGCTCTTGCCCGCGAAGATGCCGTAATGGCCCGCGCCGGGTTCCAGATGGCTGGCCTTCTTCGACTCGGGCAGGGCGGTCAGCAGGTCGAGCGCCGCGATGCACTGGCCGGGGGCCGAGATGTCGTCATTCGCCCCTTCGACGGTCTTTACCGCGACATCGGTGATCGCGGCGATATCGACGTTGCGGCCTGCCACCTTGAAGACATTGCGCGCGATCTCGCGGCGCTTGAAGACACGCTCGACCGTCGACAGGTAGAACTCGGCGGTCATGTCCATGACGGCAAGATATTCGTCATAGAAGCGGTTGTGCTTGTCGTGGTCCGACGCCTCGCCCTTGGCCGCGCGCAGCACCTGTTCGGAGAACGCCCGGGAATGGCGGTCGCCATTCATCGATATGAAGGATGCAAGCTGCAACAGCCCCGGATAGACCAGCCGACCGACGCCCGCATATTTGAACCCGACGCGCTGGATCGCGACCTGTTCGAGCTGGCCCATGGTCACCCGGCGGCCGAAATCGGTGACATCGGTCTTGGCGGCATCGGGGTCGATCGGCCCGCCGATCAGCGTCAGCGACCGGGGCTGGGCGTCGGGGTCCTCGGCGGCCAGATAGGCGGTCGCCGCCAGCGTCAGCGGTGCGGGCTGGCAGACTGCGATCACATGCGTTTCAGGGCCGAGGAACTTCATGAAATCGACAAGGTAGAGGGTGTAATCCTCGACGTCGAACTTGCCTGCCGAGACGGGGATGTCGCGCGCATTGTGCCAGTCTGTGACGAAGACTTCGCAATCGGGCAGCAGGCTCGCCACGGTCGAGCGCAGAAGTGTGGCATAATGGCCCGACATCGGCGCGACGAGCAGCACCCGGCGCGGCTTTGGCGGACGTCCATGGACCTGGAAATGGATCAGGTCGCCGAAGGGGCGCTGCACGACCTTCTCGACCGAGACGATATGGTCGCGCCCGTCGCCTGCGACCACCGTGTTGATATTCCAGTCCGGCTTGGCGACCATCCGTGCGAAGGTGCGTTCCGTGACCTCGCCCCAGGCCGCGACAAGCCGGAAGAACGGGTTGGGCACCATGCTGACGGCAGGGTAGGAGCCGATGGCCTGCGCCGTCGCGCCGAGCCACTGGTTGGTGGTGCGCGCCGTCTCCATCAGGTCGTAGGTCGCCATGTATTTCATTCGCCACTCCTTTTCCGATAG
>NZ_DSDD01000040.1:0-3345 GCF_011048875.1 Rhodovulum sp. | reverse complement strand
GCCCTGCTGGACAACGACGACTATTCGCCGATCCGGCCCCTTGTCGACTGGCTGAACTACAACGGCTTCACCATGGTGACGAAGCCCGCGAAGGAATACACTGACAGCCAGGGCCGCCGGAAGGTCAAGGGCAACATGGATATCGAACTGACGGTCGATGCCATGGAACTGGCGCCGAGGGTCGATCATATCGTGCTTTTCTCGGGCGATGGCGATTTCAGGCCGCTGGTCGAGAGCCTGCAGAGGCAGGGTGTGCGGGTGTCGGTCGTCTCGACGATCCGAAGTTCGCCGCCGATGATCGCGGACGAGCTGCGCCGCCAGGCCGACAACTTCATCGAGCTCGACGAGCTGAAAGAGGTGATCGGCCGCCCGCCGCGCGAACCGCGCAACTTCGACCAGCGGACCGAGGCCCAGCAGGGCAGCTGAGCAGGTGGGCCGGTCTTTCGCCGGCCTGCCCGCGACGCCGGACCGCCAGCGCATGACCTGACGAGATGCCCGGCCTAGAGACCCTCGCCCAGCTTGGCATACTGTTTCTTGCCGCCTTCGGCGCGGCCACGATCCTGCCGTTTCAGTCCGAGGTGGTCTTTGTCGCCCTGCAACTGGCTGGCCGGGTCGATCTCGGCTGGCTGCTGCTGGTCGCGAGCGTGGGCAACGTGCTGGGCTCGGTGGTGAACTATGTGCTCGGGATATGGATCGAACATTTTCGTGGCCGTCACTGGTTTCCGGTCAGCGAGACGCAGCTTGAGCGCGCGCAGCACTGGTACAATCGGTGGGGCGTTTGGACGCTGCTGTTGAGCTGGGCACCGCTGGGCGACGGGTTCACCGTGGTCGCGGGCATGATGCGCACGCCGCTCTGGCTGTTCCTGACCCTTGTCACGATCGCCAAGACCGGGCGATATGCCGCGCTTGCCTGGGCCACCGCGGCGGCTGCGGGATAGGGCCGGGACTGGACGAAAAACGCCTGCGGGGTTACCTCTTGGACGGACAGGAGAAACGCCCATGACCAAGCCCAAGCTGACCCTTTACCTGGCCGCGCCCCGCGGCTTCTGCGCCGGTGTCGACCGCGCGATCAAGATCGTCGAGATGGCGCTGGAGAAATGGGGCCCGCCCGTCTATGTGCGCCACGAGATCGTGCACAACAAGTTCGTCGTGGACGGGCTGCGCGCCAAGGGTGCGGTCTTCGTCAAGGACCTGGACGAGTGCCCGGTGGATCGCCCGGTCATCTTCTCGGCCCATGGCGTGCCGAAATCGGTGCCCGCCGAGGCCGCGCGGCGCGAGATGATCTTTGTCGACGCCACCTGTCCGCTGGTCTCCAAGGTGCATCTGGAGGCCGCGCGCCATCACGAGAACGGCAAGCAGATCGTGATGATCGGCCATGCCGGCCACCCTGAAACCATCGGCACCATGGGCCAACTGCCCGAAGGCGAGGTTATGCTGGTCGAGACGCCCGAGGATGTGGCGGGGCTGAGCGTGCGCGATCCCGTCAACCTGGCCTTCATCACGCAAACGACGCTGTCGATCGACGACACCGCCGAGGTGGTCAAGGCGCTGGAAGCGCGCTTCCCGACCATCGAGGGGCCGCACAAGGAAGACATCTGCTACGCCACGACCAACCGTCAGGGCGCGGTCAAGGCGGTGGCGCCCAAGGTCGAGGCGCTGCTTGTGATCGGCGCGCCGAACTCGTCGAACTCGAAACGGCTGGTCGAGGTGGGCGCGGCGGCGGGCTGCGGCACGGCGTTTCTGGTCCAGCGCGCGGCCGATATCGACTGGGCGGCGCTTGAGGGCATGTCGAAAGTGGGGCTGACAGCCGGTGCCTCGGCGCCCGATGTGCTGATCGAGGAAGTGGTGCGGGCCTTCCGCGACCGCTACGACCTGGAGATCGAACAGGTCGTCACCGCCACCGAGAAGATCGAGTTCCGCCTGCCGCGCATCGTGCGCGAACCGGCATGAGCCGCGCGGCGATTCAGAGGCACCCATGACTGCGATCCCGCGCCCTGCCCTGATCCTTGGCCTTGCCGGGCTGATCCCCTTCCTGTGGGGCGCGGCCACGGTCTTCATGCCCGAGCTTGCAGGTTACGCGCCGCCCGAGATCGGCCCGCGCTTTCACGGAGTCGAGGTGCTGACGATCTACGGCACGGTGATCCTGGCCTTCATGTCGGGCGTGTTGTGGGGCTTTGCCGCCAAGGCCACGGGGGCCAGGGCGGCGCTGGGCTACGGGCTGTCGGTGATCCCGGCGCTCTGGGGTTTTGCGGTGCTGGGCGGCGCGGCGGGCAAGCCCATCCTGCCGTTGATGGCGGGCTTTGCCGGCCTTCTGCTGCTGGACGCGCTGTTCTGGATGATGAACATGGCGCCGCGCTGGTGGATGCGGCTGCGGATCATCCTGACAGCGGTGGTTCTGGCCTGCCTCGCGGTGCCGCTGGTCTGAGCCTCGGGCGGTTGACGGCACCGGGCCCGCCCCCTACACCCGCGCCGGACCCTTCAGGAAATCGCCATGCCCGACCTGTTCGCTTATACCGACGGTGCCTGTAGCGGCAATCCCGGCCCCGGCGGCTGGGGCGTGCTGTTGCAGGCAAAGGAGGGCGCGCAGGTGGTGCACGAGCGCGAGTTGTCGGGTGGCGAGGCGGCGACCACGAACAACCGAATGGAATTGCTGGCCGCGATCAACGCTCTGGAAAGCCTGACCCGGCCCTCGCAGATCACGGTGGTCACCGACAGCGCCTATGTGAAGAACGGTGTGACCGGCTGGATCCATGGCTGGAAGCGCAATGGCTGGAAGACCGCCGGCAACAAACCCGTGAAGAATGTCGAGCTGTGGCAGCGGCTGGACGAGGCGCAGGCCCGCCATCAGGTGCGCTGGGAATGGGTGCGCGGCCATGCCGGCCATCCCGAGAACGAGCGCGCGGACGAACTGGCCCGGGCGGGGATGGCCCACTACAAGCGGTAGCGCCCGGTGGCGCGGTCGGATTTGGGTATTTTTTCCAAGAAGAAGATCAGAACCGGTCCTGCCCGTGCTCGACCTCGGCCGACATGCAGAGCCGTCCATCCGGCCCCCGCACCCAGAGCCGGTCGCCCGTTCGGCAGAGCGTGGCGGTTTCGTGGTCGATCAGCGCCGAACGGGCGCGGAAGGCGAAGCGGCGCAGCGGGCCGCGCTCCGTGGCCTTCAGCATCAGCAGTTGCGCCAGAAGCGGGCCATGGACGACAAGCCCGCCATAGCCTTCGGTGCCGGTGGCATAGTCGCGGTCGTAATGGAAGCGGTGGCCGTCGAAGGTGAGCGCCGAGTAGCGGAACAGAGGCGTGGGCGGGAAATGCGCCTCGGTCTCGTCCTCGGCCGTCTCGGGGGCGGGG
>NZ_DSDD01000379.1:0-3356 GCF_011048875.1 Rhodovulum sp. | reverse complement strand
GGCGCGGCGATTTCGACCTTCGCGGCGCGGGATTACGCCCAGATGATCTACGATTTCGCTATCCGGCGCGAGTTGATCCGGCTTGGCCGCGACATCTCGGACAAGGCGGCCAAGGTCGATATCTCGTCCGAGCCGCGCACCCAGATCGTCGAGGCCGAACAGGCGCTTTACAAGCTGGGCGAACAGGGCCAGTCCGAAAGTGGGTTCCAATCCTTCCTCAAGGCCGCGACCGACGCGGTGAACGTCGCCAACGCCGCCTATCAGCGCGACGGGCAGCTTTCGGGCATCTCGACGGGCCTTGTCGACCTGGACCGCAAGCTGGGCGGGCTGCACCGGTCGGATTTGCTGATCCTTGCCGGGCGGCCCTCGATGGGCAAGACCTCGCTGGCCACCAATATCGCGTTCAACGTCGCGAAAGCCTATCGCCGGGGGCGGCAGCCCGACGGGTCCGAGGGTGCGGTCGATGGCGGCGTCGTCGGCTTCTTCAGCCTTGAGATGAGCGCCGAACAGCTTGCCGCGCGGATCCTGTCCGAGGCATCCGAGGTGCCCAGCGAACAGATCCGCCGCGGCGACATGACCGAGGTCGAATTCCGCCGCTTCGTCGAGGCCGCGAAGGCGCTGGAGGCCTGCCCGCTTTTCATCGACGACACGCCCGCCCTGCCGATCAGCCAGTTGGCCGCCCGCGCGCGGCGGCTGAAGCGGACCCACGGGCTGGATGTGCTGGTCGTCGACTATCTTCAACTCGTCCGTCCCGCCACGACCAAGGACAGCCGGGTGAACGAGGTCAGCGAGATCACGCAGGGTCTCAAGGCCATCGCCAAGGAACTGGACATCCCGGTGATTGCCCTGTCGCAGCTGTCGCGTCAGGTGGAAGGCCGCGAGGACAAGCGCCCGCAACTGTCCGACCTGCGGGAATCCGGTTCGATCGAACAGGACGCCGATGTGGTGATGTTCGTCTACCGCGACGAATACTACAAGGAACGCGAGAAACCCGGCGAGGACAATCTCGAGGCCATGGCCAAGTGGCAGGAGGTCATGGAACGCTGCCATGGCAAGGCCGAGGTCATCATAGGCAAGCAGCGTCACGGCCCGATCGGCACGGTGGAACTCAGCTTCGAGGGCCGCTTTACCCGCTTCGGCAATCTGGTGAAGCCCTGGCAGCAGGGTCATGGCGACACGGACGGATTCTGACCGAAGCCCCGAAGGCAAAAGGTGTTCGCGTCGCGGTGCCCAACCCGGAAATGAAGCTTCGACCATTCCTTCGCTGCGGCGGGATTGCACCCTGGGCTTCTGGCAGGGGAACCGGCTGGGCGCGGGCGCATGGCGAAAAACGACAGCCTTCTGGCGGCCTGGCACCTGCGGGTCTTGGCGCTGCAGCCGGGGCACGGGAATCGTAGACAATCCCGGAAGGCGGCGACACCGAGGGGGGCGTCCGTCTGTTGCCGGCTTGCCTGCCGGACGGGACATCCGCTGGAATTCGTGATCGAGGGCAGCCCCGGGCATCCGTTTTCCGAGGGCAATGCCCGGGTGACCCTATCGGCTGGAACGATTCCCGCCCTGCTGCCACAACCGCCGCACGCCCCTGTATCCCCCCGGCCGCAGCCCCGGCCTCGCAACCGGTTGCTGCCCTGCCCGATCCCGGAACCACAGCGATGAACGAGGATGCGGACGACCGCGAGGACCGCGCCGAGACCGTCGAGACCGCCATGACGGTCCCGCCGCGACCGGCCGTCCCGATCACGCTGGGCATCGACGATGCGGACGCGCTCGCCCTCGTCCGCGGGATCGCAGGCCCCATCCTCGAAATGGTGCGCGCGATCGAGGGCGAGACCCCCGAACTGCAGGCCGGCCGGATCGCGCTGGCCCGCGAAAAGGCACTGCTGTTCACCCGGCTCTGCGGCGACGCCTGTTTCGGCCCGACCGGATGCAGCGGCGTGGTCTTCGCGCTTGCTGGCGACAGCGCGCTGCCGGTTTTCGGAGATGGCGACCTGTTCTCGACCAAGGGGCTGTCGATTTCCGAAGCGGGCGCACTGGACAGCTGGACTGCGCCTGTCGCCGAGACCGGCGAGACCTTGATCTGGACCGGCGCCCACCACGAACGGCGCTGAACATGGCGACCGAAAACCGGAATCCGCCTTGACGTATGCCCCGCCTCTGTCGGAAACAGCGCCCATGGCCAGCGGATTGCTTACCATCGACCACGACGCGATCGCGCGCAACTGGACCGCCCTTGACCGCGCCAGCGGCCCGGGCGTCGAAACCGCGGCAGTCGTCAAGGCCGACGCCTACGGGCTCGGCGCGGCCGAGGTCGCGCGCACGCTGGCCCGCGCCGGTGCCCGCCGCTTTTTTGTCGCCGTCGCCGAGGAGGGCGCCGCGATCCGCGCCGCCGTTGGCCCCGGCCCCGAGATCGGCGTCTTCGGCGGCCACATGGCGGGCGATACCGGCCTGATCGCCGATCTGGGCCTCGTGCCCATGCTGAATTCGCCCGACCAGTTTACCCGCCACCTTGCCGCGCTGCCGGGCCACCCTTTCGGCATCCAGCTCGATTCCGGCATGAACCGTCTGGGGATGGAACCCGCCGACTGGGCCGCGATCCGCACCGACGCGCTGGCCGCCGGGCCGCGGCTCATCATGAGCCACCTCGCCTGCTCCGACGAGGACACGACCGGCTTCAACCGGAAACAACTCGCCTGTTTCCGCGAGATGACCGAGGGCTGTGGCGTGCCGCGCTCGCTTTCGGCAACGGGCGGCATCCTGTTGGGCCCCGACTATCACTTCGAGATCACCCGCCCCGGCATCGGCCTTTACGGCGCGCTTCCCTTCGCCGAGGCCGCGCCCGTGCTGCGCCTGTCGCTGCCGGTGATCCAGATCCGCGCGGTCGAGCCCGGCGAAAGCGTCGGCTATGGCTGCACCTGGACCGCCGACACCCGCCGCATCGTCGCCACCGTCGCGGGCGGCTATGCCGATGGCATCCTGCGCTATCTGACGAACCGCGGCACGCTCTGGGCCGATGGCTGCCCCTGCCCGATCCTCGGCCGCGTCTCGATGGATCTCATCACCGCCGATATCACCGACCTGCCCGACATCCCCGACGCGCTCGACCTGATCGGCCCGGACCAAAGCGTGGACGAGGTTGCCGCCGCCGCCCGGACCATCGGCTACGAGGTGCTTACCAGCCTCGGCCCGCGCTACACCCGCCGCCATGACGGCGCGGCCGCGCCATGATCCTCGCTCCGGTCGCCGCCATCGGCCGCTCGACGCTGGCGGGGCTCGCAGCCCTCGGCCGGATCGCGATCTTTCTTGTGGCGACGATTGCGGCCATGCTCCGCCCCCCCTTCTACTTCCGCGAATTCCTT
>NZ_DSDD01000092.1:0-3371 GCF_011048875.1 Rhodovulum sp. | reverse complement strand
GGGGGGTGGGCGTGCTGCGTCATGTGCGGCGTCTAGACTGTCGCTCGCCCGCAGTCCACCTCATCTTTGTCACGATGATTATGAGTCGCAGTCATATAGACGCAGGGCGGCCTACTTGACCTTCAGCGGCAGGCCCGAGACCACGAATTCCACCTCGTCCGCCGCGCCCGCAACGCGCTGGTTCAGCCAACCCTGCGCATCGCGGAAGGCACGGGCCAGCGCGTTCTCGGGCACGATCCCCATGCCCACCTCGTTCGAGACCAGCACCACCGGGCCTTGCTGGCGCGCCAGCGCCGCCACCAGTGCCGCGGCCTCGGGTTCCCAGTCGCGGCCCGCGAATATCAGGTTCGACAGCCACAGCGTCAGGCAATCGACCAGCCGCGGCCCGCGCCCGTCTGTCCGGTCAAGCGCACCGGCCAGGTCCAGCGGTTCCTCGACCGTGACCCACCCCGCACCGCGCCGGGCGGCATGGCGGGCGATGCGCTCGCGCATCTCGGCATCGTCGGGCCGGGCGGTGGCGATATAGACCCGCTTGCCCGGCAGGGCAGAGACCCGCGCCTCGGCCCGGGTGCTCTTGCCCGACCGTGCGCCCCCCGTCACCAGAACGACATGACCCATGGCCCCCTCCGCTTGTCAGGGCCGTCCGTTAGCCCGCCTCGCCGCGCCCCGCAATCTTCTATCCGCCGACCATCCGCGGCAGCCACAGCACCAGCGCCGGAAAGGCCAGCAACAGCCCGACCCGGATCAGTTCCGCCCCGAAGAACGGCGCGACCCCCTTGAAGGTGTCGATCATCGGCGTGTCCTGCGCGATGGCCGAGATCACGAAGACATTCATCCCCACCGGCGGCGTGATCAGCCCCAGTTCCACCACGACCAGCGCAAGGATGCCGAACCAGATCTTCAGATCCTCGGTGCTCATCCCGAAGCCTGCGCCCTCGGCCCCCTGCCACGGCCCGCCATTGATCGCGACCAGCACCGGCCATAAGAACGGCACCACCAGAAGGATCATGGACAGGCTGTCCATCAGGCAGCCCAGCAGGATCAGCGCCAGCAGCACCAGAATCAGAACGGCCATCGGTGCCATGCCCGTTGCCAGAAACCACTCGGCCGCGGCCTGCGGCAGGCCCGCCCGGGAAAGGAAGATCTTCATCAGCTCCGCGCCCAGCAGGATCAGGTAGATCATCCCGGTGATCGAGGCGGTCTCAAGCAGGGCGGCGCGCATCTCGCGCAGCCGCAGCCGCCCGCGCAGCGCGCCGTAAAGCCAGACCAGCGCCACCCCGACCGCGGCCCCCGGCGTGGGGTTGTAGAACCCCGCATAGATCCCCCCCAGCACCAGCGCAAAGATCCCCAGCACCGGCAGGACGCCCAGCGTGGCCGCGCGGAACTCGGCCCGATTCGCCGCCCCCGCCGCAGGCCCCGCGCCCGGGCGGATCGCGACATAGGCGGCGATGGTCAGCAGGAACAGCACAACCGCCAGCGCCGCGGGCAGCATCGCGGCCAGGAACATCGTGACGATATTCGCCTCGACGAGGATCGCATAGACGATCAGCACCACCGAAGGCGGGATCAGGATGCCCAGAACGCCCCCCGCCGCCAGCGTGCCGGTCGCCAGCGCGCCCGAGTAGCCCGAGCGTTTCAACTCGGGCAGGGCGGCCTTGCCCATGGTCGAGGCGGTCGCCAGCGACGAGCCGCTGACCGCGCCGAAGCCCGCGCAGGCCGCGATCGCCGCCATCGCCGTGCCGCCCCGCATCCAGCCAAGCCAGGCATTGCCCGCCCGGAACAGCGCCGCCGATAGCCCCGCGCGGGCCGCCAGCGCGCCCATCAGCACGAACATTGGCACCACCGACAGGTCGTAGATCGAGAACTGCCCCCAGGCCAGCGTCTTGAGCTGGTTCAGCATCAGCGCAGGCCCGTTCAGCGCCACGATCCCGACAGCGCCCACCAGAATCATCGCATAGGCGATGGGCATGCGCAGCGCGATCAGCAAGACCAGCGCCGCAAGCCCCGTCAGCCCCAGCGACAGCGCCTCAGCCATCGGCGCCCCGGCGCGCGGCGCGTGCATCCTCGAACAACGTCACAAGGCTTGCCAGCGCCAGAAGCGCCAGCGAGACGAGGACCGGCACGAAGGCGATCCAGACCGGGAATTGCAGGATCGTGGTGGTGGTGCCATAGGCCCGCTGGTCGGCCATGCCCTGCGACATCCGCCACAATAGCAGCGCGGCAAAGACCAGCGCCACGGCAGAGGCCACCAGCCCCAGCCGCGCCACCCAGTGCGGCGAAGCGCGCATGGTGAAGATGTCGGCGCTGACATTGGCGCGGGTCAACTGGCACCAGGGCAGGAAGGCAAAGACCGCAACCGCGACGCCAACCTGCGTCATCTCGAAATCGCCGGCAAAGGGCTTCCAGACCAGGCCGCCGATCACCGAGACCACGTTCATCGCGATCACCGCGACCAGAACCAGCCCGCCGATCAGCGCCCAGCCGGTGACCAGCGCCGCGACCAGCGCGGCGAAGCCCTGCCGTCCGGCCAGCGCGGCGTCGCTCATCACTCGGTCCCGTACTTCGCGATCAGGTCCCGCGCCCGGTCGACCAGCGCCGCCCCGTCGATGCCCCTTGCCGAGACATCCGCGATCCAGCGTTCCACTACCGGCTCCAGCACCGTGCGGAAGGCGGCGGTTTCATCGTCGGTCAGGGTGACATGGGTCCTGCCCGCAGCCTCGGCCATGGCGATGCCGCCATCCTCGGTGCCGCGCCAGATACGCCCCAGTTCGGCCAGCCAGTCCGGCCCCGAGGCATCGCGGAACGCCTGCTGGATATCGGGCGGCAGGCTGTCCCAGCGTGCCTTGTTCATCGACATCTGGAAGGACAGCGTGCCCAGCCGGGTGCGGTCGGCCAGTTCGACATATTGCCCGGCCTGTTCCTGCAATTTCAGCGCGGGCACGATCTCGAACGGGATCAGCGCGCCTTCGACAACGCCCTTCGACATCGCCTGCGGCAGGTCGGGCACCGGCATCGCCACCGGCACCGCGCCCAGCGCCTCCAGCACCCAGGCGCCGGTGCGGGTGGGGATGCGCATTTTGCGGCCCGCGAAATCGGCCGGGCTGCGGATCGCGGCATCGCGCATCACGATCGCATGGCCGGCATGGACATGCAGGAACATCACCTCGACACCGGGGAAATCGGGTTTCAGATCGGTCTCGAACATCTCGTGCAGGGCAAGGTTCGCCGCCCCGGGGTCGTTGAGATAAACGAACGGCAATTCAATGACTTCGGTCCGCGGGAACAGCCCCGGCGTATAGCCGTTTGCGGTCCAGACCAGATCCACCACCCCGTCGCGCACCTGGTTGATCAGCTCGGGCGGGCGCCCGCCC
>NZ_DSDD01000220.1:0-3375 GCF_011048875.1 Rhodovulum sp. | reverse complement strand
GCCCCCGCCCGATCATCGGCCCGCCTCCGCGCCCTTGCCCGCGATCCATTCGGCGATCCGGCGCATCCGCTCGGGCGTGATCCGGGTAAAGGCGTTGTGGCTCGCCCGGAGTTCCTCGCCATGCAGCCCGTTGGTATGCACGCCGACCAGGACCGCGCGATCCGCGCCCAGGAAGACCGGCGAACCGGAAGTGCCGCCATGGCTGTCGTTCAGGGCGAACCCCTCGAGATCCCGCAATATCCGCAGGCTGTCGGTGCTGACCCATTGCCGCCCCGGCAGTGCCTTGTCGGCGGCATAGCCCTGCACCACCGTCACCGCACCCAGTTCGGCATCCTCCAGCACCCGCCCCCCGGCCCAGCCCGTCGCCTCGTCCACCCGGCAATCGAGCTTCAGCGCCCCGAGGTCGTAATCGCGCGCCTCTCGGCGCTGGTGGCCGCGGTCCAGTCCTGCAACACATGCGCGCGCCGCACCCCGCATTCGCCAAAGGGCGTGGCCGCGCGGTTGCGCCCGGGCAGCACGCGATAGGCCGAATAGGCCCGCCCGAACACCGTACCGCCATGGATGCAATGGGCCGCCGTCAGCACCGTATCGGCCGAGACCATCATGCCCGAACACAGGCTCGTGCCGTCAAAAGCGTTCTGGAACAGGATCTGCACGATGGCGCGCTCGGGAAAGCTCGTCGTGTCGTTCACCGCCACGCGCTCGTCCTCGCCGATCACCGAGAACGGTACCCAGGTCTCGGGCCTGAGCGACAGCCTTCCCATCTCGTATTGCGCATAGATCGCCGAGGCGTCCGACAGCTCGGCCGCAGGTCGGGCGCCATGGTGGGCTGGGCGACGGTCCGGCCGGTGCCGGTTGCGGGCGGCAGATCCACCGGCGCGGCCGCACCCCGCATCGCCGCCCAGGTCGAGACTGACGCTTGCCTCGGGCGCGGACAGCGCCGGGCGCGGCGTGCCTGCCTCGGTCATCGGCGCGAACAGCGCCGCCCGCGTCGCCCCGTCCATCAGCCCCGTCTCGGGCAGGCCAAGCTCGTGCTGCAAGGCCCGGGTCGCTCGCTCGCGCCGTGCCTCATCGGCCCCCACAGACCCCGCTTGCAGCAGCGCCGCAAGCACCACAGCCAGAGCGAACCGCATACCCCCAGACCTCCCCCACGGGTGAACTGCCCGGCAACAGGGCGCAATCGCACCGAAAACCCAATGCGATCTGTCGCGCCCGCGCAGCGTGACCGTGCCGCCCGCGCTGCCCGTGACCTCGGATTTCAGCGCGGCGGCCAGATCGCGCTGCACATCCATCGCCGCCGGCCCGTCCGCGCCGCTGCGTGTCGTGGCGGGATAGGTCACATCCGCCATCAGCGCGGCCTTGATCATGGTCAGCGGCTGGCCCGCCGCCAGCCGCAGCCGCACCGCCTCGGCGCAGGCGGCATCGCGCCGGGGCTGGCCGCGGATCACGTCGTCGTCGGACAGTTCCAGGATACGCACATTGCCCAGCGTGATGCGGATCTCGCTGACCTCCTTCAGCCGCCCGCCCTGATCCGGTCCAGCAGCCCCGCATCCAGCGCCAGCGTGCGGTTCAGCGCCGAGGAAAGCTCGGTCGAGATCGAGGCCGAGATCGGGATCTCGGCAAGTCCCGGCCCCAGCGCCTGTTCCGGGCGGCACACCACGCCCAGCGCCACCGGCTCGGTCCCCGTGACCAGAACCAGCGTGCCGGGCAGCGCGCTTCGCGTGGGCGGGCGGAACTCGGTATAGCCGTTCTCGGCTGGGGTCTCGCCGATCGTGGCCGGGCGCGCGCCGTCCATCAGGCCAAGCGCCACATAGCCACCCACCCCCAGCGCGGCGATAGCGCCCAGCCCGGCGAGATCAGCTTCCAGTTCATCCCGCGCCCCTCCCGCTCAGGCGCGGCCTCTGTCGCGGCCCCTGTCCGGCGGGGCAAGCCTAGCACAGCGCCCGGCTCGGGTCGCGGGTGATCTGGCCGCCTTGTCCGGCGGGATCCGACCGGCCATGGGCGCGGATCGGCGCAAGGAGATTTGCCATATGAAACCCCGATGGAAGTCCGATGAAAATCCGATATCCCGTTCCGCCCGCCGCGCAGTCCCCGCCGACCCACGCTCCCGGCCTGCGCAGTGGGCTTGACTCGAATCCGGGCATTCTTGATGCTCACGAGGTTAGGCATGATCCGAGGCCTGTCTCGAAGGTATGCCGGCCATGCCGCGACCGCATGCATCAGGTATCGCGCATGCGCCGGGGTGTTGCCTTGCTGTCCTGTGGGGGGACGGAATTTTTATTCGAGTAAAAAGCTTTAGCTGGTAAATTTCCGCGCGCCCGGCGACTTTCAGGCGCGCTTTCCCGGGATGTCGGGCCTTCGACGCGCTGTTGATGCAAGGAGCATCCAATGGCTGTCGCAGTCTCCTATCCCGGCGTATACATTCAGGAAATTCCCTCCGGCACCCGCGCCATCGCCGGTGTGCCGACCGCGATCGCCGGTTTCGTCGGCTACACCGCCCGCGGCCCCGTCAACGCCCCCGTCCAGCTTTTCAGCTATGCCGATTTCGAGCGCAATTTCCGGGGGGTTGCACCTCGACAGCCCGCTTGCCTACGCGGTCAGCCATTTCTTCCTGAATGGCGGCGCCAGCGCGTGGGTGGTCCGCGTGGCCGAAGGCGCGGTGCCCGCCGCCATCGGCATGCGCACAACGGCGGGCGACCTGACCCTGACCGCCACCGCCGCCAGCGAGGGCGCGTGGGGTAACGCCTTGGTTCTGAACGTCGATTACGACAGCGCGGACCCCGACGAGAGCTTCAAGTTCCGCGTGAAACGGGATGGCCGCCATGTCGCGGGGATCTCGAAGGTCGGCCCGCTGAAACGCACGACCGAGGTGGTCGAGCATCGCGTCGGCGGCGATCCTTCGACCAGCCGCAAATCGCCCGGCCGGTCCAGGTTCGAGGCGATCACGCTGGAACGCGGCGTCACCCACGACCCCGAATTCGAGACCTGGGCAAACCTTGTCTGGAATGTCGAGGCCGGGCTGGGGGCCGAGGTCGCGCTCAAGGATTTCCGCAAGGACATCATCATCGAGATGTATAACGAGGCGGCCAGTTGGCGCTGGCCTACAACGTCTATCGCTGCTGGGGGTCCGAGTTCCAGGCCCTGCCCGAGCTTGACGCCAATGCCAACGCCGTCGCGACCCAGTCGATCAAGCTGGAGAACGAGGGCTGGTTGCGCGACCGCGAGGTGGCGGAACCGCAAGAACAGGGGCGCGAACGGGCGGCTGGCCCGGGAGGGCCTTGAAAGATGCGGGCAGGACTGAGCCCAGAGGCGATGCTGATGGCCTGGGAGGCCGGGCTGGGCCGCGCTCCGCTTGACCGGGCGCCGGTGCTGCTC